>JASLEN010000004.1 GCA_030151105.1 Dysgonomonas sp. | reverse complement strand
GACCTCTCCCGATAGCTTTATATCAGCATAGTCTATTTTTGCCTCGCCATAGAGAAAGCCCCAATTGTTATTGGTCATCACAATAGAGTCGTTAGACTGAAAATCAACAATAGCATCCAAAGCATTAGGTTTTTGCTTCAGACTATCAGTTTTTACACTATCTTGTTTTAGGCTGTCTTTACGTAGTGATTGAGTGAGAATACTATCTGCTCTCTGTTTCAATGAGCTAGTATCTTGTTTGGATGGTGTAATAGAGTCATTTATCAATAAGGTATAATTAGATGTATAGCGATATTGTGCACCCCAAAAAGGTATAGCAAATAGCGCTAATAAACATATATACGCAAGAATGCGAATTTTCTTCATCTAACTGAACCTATTCTTTGTTTTGATAAATTTAGAGGGCAAAGCTAATCAATAAAACACGATTGAGTAATAGGAATCATCAAAAAATGCTTAAAAATAGCTTAATCTTACTCATTAAGATATTCAAAAGTATAAATCCTTAATAAGGAATTCTAGTTTAGATTAATTACCTTTGGTAAAACATACCCTAAAATTTAAAAACTCATGAAGAAAACAACACTGCTTTTTCTTACTTTTCTGTTTGCACTTTTAGTCCACGCACAAGACTTCAACAAGTACTTCGAAGACAATACACTTAGATTGGATTACATATTTATGGGCACTGCCAAAACAGAGCTGGTAGCAGTAGATCAATTCTGCAAAATTGAAAAATGGGCAGGAAGGCGAAACAACCTCTCCGAGCTATTGCTACAAGGCAATGGACAGATAACAGTATATAGCAAAGAAGAAAACACCATTATATATAAAGATGCTTTCAGCAGTTTGTTCCAAGAATGGCAATCTACGCCTGAAGCCGAAAAACTATCGAGAAGCTTCGAGAATGTATTCCTCGTACCTTTCCCAAAAGACGAAGTGAGAATTGAAGTTAGCTTTAGGATGATGGATGGCACATACAAACAGCTGCTAAGTCATGATGTTGATCCAAAAGATATTTTGATTCGAAAACTTCCATCTACTCCATCTTATACCAAACTACATGTAAAGAGCAGCGTAGAAGAAGGTATCAATGTTGTAATTGTACCTGAAGGATATACGGCTGATGAGATGGAAAAATTCAAACAACATGCTGAGATTACTATAGCTGAGATTTTCAAACACAAACCTTTTGACCAATTTGAGGATAAGATGAATTTCTACACATTAGATATCCCATCAAAGGAGTCTGGTGTTAGCATTCCTAGAACTAATGTTTGGAAGAAAACATTAGTCAACTCTCATTTCGACACATTCTATTCTGACAGATATTTAACTACCTCACATGTCAAGGATTTGCATGATGCACTTGCTGGCGTGCCTTATTCACATATCATTATACTTGCAAACACGGATACTTATGGAGGTGGAGGTATTTTCAATTCGTACACTTTGACAACAACTGGTCATCCAGATTTTGCCCCTGTTGTGGTACACGAATTTGGACATAGCTTTGTAGGATTAGCTGATGAGTATTTTTATGAGGGCGGTGACATCTTTGACACCATGTATAGCCTAGATGTAGAACCTTGGGAGCCTAATATCACCACATTAGTGGATTTTTCGTCTAAGTGGAAAAGCATCTTACAACCCAATACACCCAACCCTACTCCTACAAAGGATGCTAAGAAATATCCTGTGGGTATTTATGAAGGGGCAGGTTATGTGTCGAAAGGAATGTATCGCCCAGCAGACGATTGCCGAATGAGAACTAACACTTGCAAAGAGTTCTGCCCTGCGTGTCAGAGAGCTATAGAGCAAATAATAAGGTACTATACTAAATAAAAACGAGATAAGATTTTCTTTATATCAAAGAAACAACTATTTTTGTCGCAGAAAATATAAGAACAATCATAATATTAGAGTAAAACAATGTCTTCAAAAAAGAATACAAACGATTCTCACAACCAAAATGAGTGGGAAAAAATTGACCAAGCTGTAATGGAATCAGGACAGTTTGCTGACAAAAACCTAAACAAAATACTTGCTGCTGTAGCTGTACTTGTACTTGTGGTGTGTGGATACCTTGCATACAACCAATTCATTGCTGCTCCAAAACTGAAAGCTGCTCAAGCTGAAATGTTCAAAGGTGAGCAATACTATAGAGCTGGAAGAGACTCAATTGCAGTACATGGTGACGGTAATGGTTTTATCGGTTTTGAAGGGATTATCAAAGAATACGGTTCTACAAATGCAGGAAACATTGCAAAACTTTACGCTGCAATTAGCTATGCTAGAATGAATCAATACGAAAAAGCCCTAGAGTATGCTAAAGGATTTAGTGCAAATGACGAAATCTTGCAATATCTTGCTCAAGGGACAATTGGCGACTGCTTAGTAAATACAGGAAAAGCAGAAGAAGCAATTCCTTACTTTATCAAAGCAGCAAAAGGAGTTGACAATGTGATTCAAAGCCCTATTCTGTACAAAAAAGCAGGTCTTATCTACAGAGATCTTGGACAACAAGATAAAGTTATTGAAACATTCTCTACTATTAAGAATAACTATATGCAATCTCCTCTAGCACAAGAGGCTGACAAATATATTGAAGAAGCGAAATTGGCTAAAGGGAATTAATTTCCTTTCCTAAAACAACAATATAAAAGGTTGAGTTCAATATTGAGCTCAACCTTTTTTGATGAACATAAATATGGGGCATAATATTTCAGCATTAATCATAAAGGGGAGCTACGATAAAGAAGTGGCTAAAGAATATGATCTGAGAGGTATAGATATTGGTTATGGGCTAACTCTATTTTTAATAGATATCTATTATACAGCTTATTGGCAACATGCCTTGGAACTAGAAAAGAAATTAGTTCTATCACCAGACACAGATATGCTTGTTCCCGACGAAGAAGTTGTAGCTTTTCTTGTAAAAGAGATAACATCTCCAGAACAAGAATATGCTCTCATCCTCACCGATTATGCTGGAGGATTCGGATATCAATACGCAACAATTCTGAGAGGAAGGCACTCTATAGAAACAAATGTGGAAACTATAAATGATGCTTTAAAGTATTTAGGAGTAGAAGCACAAGGCGGAATAGACGAGTTTGAGTCTGTAGGATTGAGCAAATATAGAGACACGCCTGAGCATATTCGCAAATACGAGGATTTGTGTGATGAGCTTGGCTTATAATAAACGAGCCCTACAGATTTAAGATATCTGTTAGGCTCATTATTATATTATTAAGACTTGAGTCTTATTTAGAAATTGACTTGATTTTCTTCAAGCTATTCAAATTTATAGATGGCTTCTTATTTCCACCCTTACGTGTAAATTCTGACTTGTATTCAGTGTTTCCATCGAAGAAACCACAGTTTTGAAGAAAGAAGTATTTGTCTCCTTCTAAACCTCCACGATAGTCTGCACGTTTTTTAGCATTGGCAGTAGCATCATACGTGAACATACCTTTAGTTAGTTCTATCCATTTTCCCGACTTAGTTACTGCCCACTGATTTCCGAAAAGGACTTTGCGAGTCAAATAGCCTTGATTTGGAATAAAGTTTTCGAGGAATGAATGAGCTCCTTTGTACCAAGTATCAGTTTTAGGACGTTTGAAACTAGCAATTAGCCTCCATGCATTTTCTTCTGGAGCAAAGAAATAAGCTGTATAAATAGTATTGCCTTTTCCGTCAGGATGTACTTGTTGAAGGAATTTATAAGTTGTTCCAGCTTTCCAATTATATTTCAAATAGCTTTGTCCTCCAGAACCTTCGTTTCCAAATTCACCAATATGAACACCTTCGCCTTGACGAAGTTTTACGATTCTATCTTCTTCTGGAATATCATTTGGGTTATCTGTTGTAAATGGACTCCACACCGAGAAAAGCACTCGTCTTTCTTTCTCTGAATTCACTTGCATTCCGAAGTATCCTTGTCCGAAGCCATTAGCCATATAGTACGATCCTATAATATCTTCGCCATCTGGCACTGTTACTTCGTTATAGAAATATTCTACATCCTCATTCTCTGGCAAAATATATTTCATGTGAACTGATGGTCCACGACGACCAAAATAGTATGAAAAGTCTTTCACATAGTTAGGAGCAACACTAACAGCACTTCCATCTACAATCAAATCAGATAGGTCAGCAAATACATCAGTTGTTTTACTCACTCCTGTTATTTCCACTTTTAAGTGTCCTTTCTGGCATTGAATATCATCTGCTATTGGATAGACAGTCCATTCCTTGCTAGTCAATGCTAGAGGATAGGTTTTGTCGCCAATTTTTACATTTATTTTGGTTGCCTCATCATACGATTTTGCACGAA
>JASLEN010000432.1 GCA_030151105.1 Dysgonomonas sp. | reverse complement strand
ACTATTGAAGAAATATTTCTAGAATCTACAAATACTCAGTTGGCTGAAGTTATTGTTAAACCCAAAAAAGAAAAATATTCTAAGAAGGACAATCCAGCAGTAACACTTATCAAACAAGTAATAGCCAATAAAGAGCAGAATAATATCCGATCTCAAAAATACATCCAGTATAAAGAGTATGAACGACATATATTGGCTTTCAATGAGTTTAATCCAAACTCAGGTAAGTTCAAAAATTTTAAATTCTTGACCAACTATGTAGATACTTCTATCATTGATAGTAAGCAAATTCTCCCCTTTTCGGTTAGAGAAAAAGTAACAGATGTTTTCTACCGAAAAGATCCTAAAACTGAAAAACGAATTGTAAAAGGACACAAGATAGAAGGAATAGACCAAGCCTTGGAGCAACAAGGCATAGAGGTATTTATACAAGAAGCCTTTAGAGAGGTTGATATCTATGATAATTACATCACAATTTTGCTCAATAACTTTGTTAGCCCTTTGAGTGATTATCAAGCAGTAAACTTCTACAAGTGGTATTTGGGAGATACTATCCAGATGAAAGATGACAAATATGTCCGTCTCGATTTTGCTCCGTTCAACTCTAGAGATATTGGTTTTACAGGGAATCTATACATCTCGTTAGATAGCACTTACGCAGTAAAAAAAGCTGTTTTACGTGCCCCTAAGAATATCAATGTCAATTGGGTAACAGACATGGTTACACATCTTGATTATGAAAAAGACGAAAATGGCTTATGGATTCCACAAGAGAGCCGTACCGCCATGGATTTATCACTCTACAATGCGCTAAAGCTATATATTGACAAGACTGTGACCTACGAAGAGTTTGTACCTAATATCCCTATGGGATTAGTTTACAATCTTCCCGATCCAGAGTTATACGAAAAAGACTATAAGAAGCGTCCACCAGAGTTCTGGGCAATGCACCGTCCTCAAACACATCAAACTGACCACCGAATGGGAGACATGATGTATCAGATGAAAGACGTATTCTTGATAAAAACCATAATGAATCTTGGGAACATTATTATGACAGGATACGTGCCACTCGACAAAGATCCTGACATCAATAAGTTTGAATTTGGAACTGTTCCTACATTTTATAGTTATAATAGAACCGAAGGAAATCGTTTTAGGCTAACAGGAGCCACAACAAAGAACTTTCATCCGCACCTCTTCCTCTATGGATATGGTGCATATGGAACTAAGGACAATAAGTTCAAATATATGGGAGAAGTGGCTTGGTCGTTTCGAAAAATTAAAAATATCAAGGATGAGTTTCCTATCAATAGCCTATCGTTTAGCTATATGGACGATGTACATGCTCTAGGGCAACAATTTACACAGGCCGAAAGAGATAATATATTACTCTCGATGAGCAGCAATGACAAGACTAAAACGACCTATAAGAAACAAATGACACTCAAGTATCACAAGGAGTATCATAATGGTTTTTCTTTCAAAATACAAGCAAGAACAAATTCAGATACACCAGCCCGAAATGTAATATTTGAGAAACAAAACGAATTAGGTGAAATAGAGACTTTCAATCGTATAAAAACGACAGAAGGAACTGTTAGCTTGAGGTATGCACACAACGAAAAATTCTATCAACAGCGCCGCAACAGATACCCAATCCCTACCGAAAGATTTATTATAGAGTTGTCAAACACAGTAGCTATGAAAGGTGTTCTGGGTGGGCAATATCGCTTTAATAAGACCTCGCTCTATGTGGATAAGGATTTTTGGGTAACGCCTTATGGTAAATTAAACATGAATGCCAAAGCAGAGAAACTCTGGGGCGAAGCTCATTATTCATCATTGATTACGCCTAGTGCCAATAGTTCGTTCACTCTCCAAAATGGAAGCTTCTACTTGCTCTCTCCACTCGAATTTCTGCATGATACACAAGTGTCTTGGGAAGTTTATTATCGTATGGGAGGCTGGTTGTTTAACAAAGTGCCATTACTCAATCAGCTAAAATGGCGTGAAGTATTTGGCTTTAGAGGCATGTATGGAAGCTTGAGCAATAAGAATAACCCTCGTTACAATAACGATCAAATGCTATTTCCTGAAAATACATTTCAGACCACCAAAGGCGAGCCTTATATGGAATATAGCGTCGGTATTGAAAATATATTCAACTTCTTTCGTGTAGATTACGTTAGAAGGGTAAACTACCTAGGAAATCCAAATGTAGATAAACATGGATTCCGATTCAGCTTTGCAATGGAATTCTAGAAACGAATTATGAATTGATAGCTCTTAAAACGCTGAGCCAAACTTCCTGAGGATCTCGTGGATTTTTTTGAGGAGGATTCTTTGGAGCTATCACTTTCAGTGCTCGTGTTATGATCTCTACATGGATTTCTTTTCCCATTTGCATAGGGTCTCCATCAATATGCATCACACCTTCTTTTTCTCTTTTGATGATAGCCTTGCTAGTGGTTAATTCTTCCATCTTCTTATTTTCATCTATTGTTTTAGTGAAAAGCTGGATAGAAGTTTTTGGTACATCTAATATAGTCAAAGGTTTAAGAATTGCAATATTCATTTTTCCATCCTGAATATCAGCATGTGGTGCTATGTGCGCATCGTAACCATACTGAGAAGCATTGGCACAAGTAACAACAAATGCCTCGTCCTTTATTGTTCCCTCTGGACAAATGATTTCGTAGGTATTAGGCTTTTGAACAAAAAACGTTTCTAACATATTTTTGAGATACATTAGTGAACCTCGATTCTTCTTTCCAGCTACTTTTCCTGCAACTTCAGCATCAAATCCGAAGCCACATGTGCATAGGAAAATATGATCATTTGCCTTTCCGTAATCAATGGACTTGACATGCTCTTCTGCTATAATCTCTAAGGCACCCTCAATATTCAATGGAATATGTAAATCTCTACCAAGCCCGTTTCCAGACCCTAAAGGAATGATTCCCAAAGCACTATCAGTATGTACTAATGCACGCCCAACTTCGTTGACCGTTCCATCTCCACCAGCAGCAATTACATAGTCTGCTTTATTTTCAACAGCTAGTTTTGCCAACTCATAACCATGTCCCGCATATCCTGTGATGAAAATATGCACTGTAAATTTGTGAGGATCTAAAGCAGCAGCAATCTTGTGCGGCAAGTTTTCTTTTGCCGACGTACCCGATCTAGGGTTGATGATTACATACACCGATTTCTTTTTTGCTTCCATGTAGGAGTTTCTTAATTATAGCTTAACAAAAATAACCTTTTGTTTTCACTTTTCAAAGCGAAAATTCTTAAACAGAACATGCTCTTTTATAGTAACTAATACAGAATGCCTTTATCATTGGGACAAGCTAGTTGGCAAAAGAGCCGCATAACTCTTTTTTTCTTAATATCTTTGTGAGACTGAAATAAAGATTAAAATGCCACAGAACGATAAAATATCCATTTCGGCTCAACGCCTAGCCAATCTTGTACTTGATGTAGCAACTTATTTGCTTGCCTCTGGAGCACATTGTGGAAGGGTGAATCGAAATATCAATCGCATGGCAAATGTATGGGGATTTGATGTTCATCTTCAGCTAACGTTCAAGGGTGTGTTGACCACTGTAAAAGATAGAAATAGTCAGACCAATGTAGTAACACGCTACAAAGAAGCTCCAGAACATAGCATTCACCTCAATGTCATTTCAGAAGTGTCTGCCTTATCGTGGCGTGTACATGATGATGCACTGAGTATCGACGAAGTAGAAAAGCAATTCGCCTCCATCAAAGCTATCAAATCTTACAATACGCTAACTGTGGCTACGGCTGTTGCACTCTCTTGTGCAGGACTATGCTTGTTCTCGATGGGAGATTACTTGAATGCTTTAGTCGCTTTTGTGGCTGCATTTGTCGGTTATTTAGTACGTTCATCTATCGCTCGATTGGAATATAACGCTATGATTTCAATAACAGTAGCTGCATTCGTAACCACACTAATAACGAGTCTTGCAACTACTCTCAACATAGGAGAAACGCCAGAAGCTGCAATGGCTACAGCTGTGCTCTACCTCATACCAGGAGTACCTTTGATAAACT
>JASLEN010000338.1 GCA_030151105.1 Dysgonomonas sp. | reverse complement strand
GAACCCGAACCAATACGTGGTTGAGGTTGATAGTCGCCTCCTCCTCCCTGACCAGGTCCAAAGAAGAATTCAAATGGATTCATAGGCTGCACACGTGGTGAGCCAGAGCGTCTGTTTCTATCATCTTGTTTTGCAATAGATTTGATATGTACTACTGCATGAATTGTATTCTCGGCTGCTTGTGTAAAATCGGGATATCCCTCACTCGTGTAGCTTGCAAGCTGTACATTTTTTTGGTCAAATTCTTTACCATAATTGTAAGTATCGGCTGCACTATAAGGTTTTGCTTGTTCCAAATACTTATATGTGCCATAGGTGGCTCCAACACTAACTATTGCCGCCACTAGATAAACTGAAATTCTTTTCATAAATGTATTCATAATGCGGATTTTATATTGTTTGTTATATAATATACTTTACTCTGTGATTTTGTGAATCACTTTGTGCCAAATATAGTCACAAAATCTGTGCAGTTGATGCAGGATGCCGCCCTTTTTTAACACTTTTAACCCTGTATAAATGCTTTATCACTATTTTAACAATTAAACAATCCATTTTGTTAAAATGAAGAAAAACGATGAAATGCAATTCTGTCAGTCTCAATTGGTTCTTTTGTCATTCTTTCTAAAACTAAAAAGCACTATCTTTGTTCCTAAATAGAAAATATAAAATAAAAGCATACTAATGAAACATCTCTATAGATGTCTATTATATACCCTCCTAGTGGCTTTGCTGGCTGCTTTAGGGTTCATTCTGTTTAATGGTGTAGAAGCAAGTCTTGATTCTTTGCTTATTTACATAGGTTTGTTAGATAAGCGAGATGCCATTTTAGCACATACTGAATATTTGTCACTTCCAGTGGTGACTTTAGGCTTCTTACTATCTATTGCTCTCATCATTTGTGGACTATGGAAAGAATCGGTGGTGATGAAGGCAATTGGATTCTTTGTTCGCAGTTTTGCAGATGCATTTAGAAACTTGTTTTCAAACCTCAAGCTGATAGAAATAATATGTGTGTTAGCCATACCTTTTGCTGCATCCATCTATTTTGCTAACGACATAGCAGTGTCTTATGATGAGGCAATTACGTATAACTATTTCACGATAAAGCCTTTCTATTATTGCATGATTTTTTATCCCTATCCAAACAATCATGTTCTCCATACCTTGTTGACTACTCTCACAGATCAATTGCCTTTTCTGAGTGCTCTTTTCAAAATGCGTATTCCTGCAATCCTATTTTCATTGCTGACATGGTTGATTGGTTATTCTTTCTTGAAGAAGTATTACTCATCTCGTGTGGCTATGGTAGTGGTTGGTTTGGCTTCTGTTTGCTATCTGTCTATTTATTATAGTTTTATGTCTAGAGGCTATGCCTTCATGGTGCTGGCTTTTGTGATATGCTTGTATGCAGCATTCAATATTATTTATAAAGGAAATCGACTAAAAGACTGGATGTTTTTTGTCGTTGCTGGTGTTCTAGGTGCTTACACTATTCCATCTTTTCTTTACCCTTTTGCAACAGTCAATGTGCTGATTTTGATCTATAATTATAGGAATATTAAATATCAGTTTTGGGCAAATGTAATTGTGGGCATCTTTGTTATTGTTGCCTATGCGCCTATTATGATAGTAGATGGAGTAGCCGCATTGACAAGTAATCAGTTTGTGCAACATATCGCACGAGGCGAAATATTCCAAAACATTCCTTGGTTCTACTTGGGTATGTTTTCTGACATTGTGGGTGTTCCTTATTGGGCAGTATCTATCCTTCTTATTCCTTTGATATTTACGATTATTCAAAAGGATAAAAAGCATTTGATGCTTTGGTCTATCTTTTTGTTAGCTCCTTTTGTTTTGATAATAGCACATGCCGTAAATCCTTTCTACCGTACATTTTTATACTATAACTTTGCCGCATTTTTCTTGATGGTAGTTCCATTTCAGAAGTATCTGGATAGAATTCCTATGTATATCGTTATTCTTGGAGTGGTTGTAATACAATTCTTTGCGGTTTATTCTTTCAATTCCAAAATCAGAATAAGAGAAGGTTTTAATACTGATGCATCGGAAGTGAGTGAACAGTTTTTCCAAAAAGGGAGAAGTATCGTCTTCCCATGTATTGCTTCCTCTAATTATGAGTTTGAGGCAAATGTGAGAGGCTTGAACGATGATATTCACTTTTTGAATAACGAAAAGGCAAATGTAGATACCATCAACAATTACGAGTATGTTATCTTAGAAATCAGACGTGATGTAACGGAACATAAAAAGCCTTTCTATAGTACCTCGAGGCAAAATATTTATAAAAACGAAAAATAATGGGAGTCTCTATTCTTATTGTCATAGCACTCTATTTCTCCTTATTACTGGCTATCTCCTTTGTCGTAAGTAAGAAAAGCAGCGATAATGAGGCTTTTTTTGTAGGCAATAGGCAATCTCCTTGGTATGTAGTTGCCATTGGCATGGTGGGCGCATCCATTTCAGGTGTCACTTTTGTCTCAGTGCCAGGCATGGTGAGGGGGCTGGATATGACGTATATGCAGATGGTTCTAGGTTTCATCTTAGGCTATTTCTTTGTGGCTTACGTTCTTCTTCCTCTCTATTATCAATTGAATTTGATAAGTATTTATGGGTACTTGGAACAGCGTTTCGGGTTTTACTCCTATAAGTCTGGAGCTGTTTTTTTTATTCTTTCAAAAATAGTAGGAGCTTCGGCACGTTTATATTTGGTCGCAATTATTTTGCAGTCTCTAGTCTTTGATGCTTGGGGCATACCTTTCTATGCAACCATTGCGGGCATTATTGTTCTCATTTGGGTATATACCTATCGTAGTGGTATCAGGACTATTGTGTGGACAGATACTTTGCAGACAATCTGTATGTTGGCTGCTCTTGTGCTTATTATTTGGCAAGTGGCTACACGACTAGATATGAGTCTGGTAGATATTACACAGACTGTTACAGGAAGCGCACATTTCAAAATATTTGTATTTGATGATTGGGTATCTACTCAAAACTTTTTCAAACAATTCTTGAGCGGGATATTAATTGTGATAGTGATGACA
>JASLEN010000303.1 GCA_030151105.1 Dysgonomonas sp. | reverse complement strand
ATTATCAATCGAGAGGGATTGATAATATACATTCCAAGTCTATCGTTCGAAATGCCTTCTTTCAGTTCATACGAATAAGTTGGATGTCCATTTTTATGTTCAATGTTTAAGTAATTGAACTTTATATTATCTAAATGCTTCAATTCCTCAGCCACTTCCACAATATGGGTAGAGACTACAAAGAACGAATCTTTTACTTTCGAAAATGCTTTGATGACAGCTTCTGTTCCATCATAAGCATCTTTAACGTTTGTTCCTCTAAACAATTCATCAAAGATGATGAGCATATTATGATGCTCTTTCAATTTTTGAGCCACTTGTTTCACTCTCATTACCTCTGCAAAAAAGTGACTGTAGCCCGAACTCAAATCATCAGCAATGTTGATTGTTGTGGAAATGCCCGACAATACGCTTATGTTCATTTTTTTAGCGGGCACTGGAAATCCAATATGAGCTAAGAAAGTTGCAATGGCAAGAGCTTTCAATGTAGTCGATTTGCCCGCCATATTGGGTCCTGAAAGAAACATCAAATTTGAGCCTTTGCCCAAAGTCAAATTATTGCCAATAGGATTTTCTAATAAGGGATGGTACAATCCTTCTATCTCTATCTTATTTCCTTCTTCGGGCTTGTGCAAATTGGCAAAGGTGAAACCTTCTTCCTTACTCACCTTAGCTATGGTGCTATAAGCATCATATTGATATATAAGGTCTAAGCAGTATAGAATCGCTCTTCTATCTTTTATTCTGAATTGATAATCGTATTTGCCTACATCTATAAATTTTCCTATTCGCTTCTTCTTCAATATCTTGTGATATCCATTTTCTTCAAATATTTCTTCCACTCTTTTACTTTGAGTAATAAGAGTTTCTGGAATATTAGCCGTATCATTATTTGATAATTTAAGAATGCGTTGCGAAAAATCGTTGATCCATCTCAAAACTATGATTGTTTGATAGACACCTTCTTTCATTAAGAAATACTGAGCATCTTTGTTCAACTTATCAAAGACGAATCGCCCAAAAGCCGTTCCAAAAGTGGGTGGCATAGTATGCCTTCTCTGCTTCTGAAAGTATTCCGCAAAATTGAGTGCATCAATATCCAATGGCATGTCAAAGAGTGAATTCTGTTCAAAGAATTGAATAGTCTCTGTACGCTCTTTCAACTCCTCATAGTTAGCCAACGGATTGGCTAAGAGTTCATAAACTTTACTTTTTCCCAGAAAGGATTGGGTTTGAGTAAATAGTCCCGAAATGGTCTTGACATTGATATCGTGATTGTAAATATCAAGGTCAGCAATTGTTTGTTTGTCTATTTCAAATTTCATAGTGCTTAGTTTTAGTCATTTCCTTTCTATACTTGATGTTAAACTAAGTACAATTCCATAAGAATATCAATTAAAATCCGCTTGGTTTTAATTTTAATCCTAAAGTTTGTTCCAATCCAAACATAAGGTTCATATTCTCAACTGCTTGTCCAGATGCCCCTTTCAGTAGATTGTCAATACATGAAACGATTAATAATTTCGATCCACATTTTTCTACATACACAATGCACTTATTGGTATTGACAGCTTGTTTCATATCGGGATTCTTATCACTCACTATCGTAAATGGTGCATCCTTATAGAACTGTGTATATAGTTCTTTTGCAAACTCTTCCGACTCGTTGAAATCAAGATATGTAGTAACGAATATACCTCTTGCAAAATTTCCACGAACAGGAATGAAATTTATTGTCTGAGCAAAATCATTTTGCAGCTGAGTGATAGATTCTCCTATCTCTTGCAAATGTCTATGCTTGAAAGGATTGTAGGTAGATAGGTTATTATCTCTCCAGCTAAAGTGAGTAGTTGCCACAGGTTTTACTCCTGCCCCTGTTGAACCTGTAATTGCATTTACATGAATTTCAGATTTAATCAATCCTTTGCTCGCTAAAGGTAATAGCGCCAATTGGATAGCCGTTGCAAAACAACCAGGGTTAGCCACCTTACTTGACTTTTTTATTGCCTCTTTGTTCAATTCTGGAAGTCCATAAATGAAATCATTTCCTTCACGCTTGTGACGATAGTCTGTCGATAAGTCAATGATTTTCAAATGCGATGGAATTGTATTTGCTTTCATAAACTTAGCTGTATCTCCATGCGCTGTGCAGAAGAAGAGTACATCTATTTTCTCGTATGGCAATTCATTTGTAAAATGCAATTCGGTTTCGCCAAGTAATCCACTATGTACATCTGTCAAAGGATTTCCTGCATTGCTTGTACTATTTACGAATACCAGTTCTGCTTGGGGATGATTCAGTAATAAGCGAATCAATTCGCCAGCAGTGTAGCCTGCGCCACCTATTATTCCTACTTTTATCATTTCTTTTTTTGTATTTCTAGTGCGATATTTACTTGAGGAACATCCTCTTTGATGTCATCTTTATTTTGCTTATTGATGCTGTCTAGTTTTCCATTAATGATTTCGAACTCGTAAACCTCTGCGTCTTTGGTCAATATAACACCATATTCATCATCCTCTTCGCCCTCGAGATAGAAGCAAAGATAAGAGTCTTCTACATCAATTTTTTGAGTAAGAATTTCTTTCATTTCTGTCCACTCAGAATGTAAGAGCTGTGTCAATTCACAGACTTCTTGCTTGTAGAGTTTTATTTCTTTTTCTGATAGATTCATGCTTTATTTCTGAATATGATTTTGAAGATGTTTAAGAATCATGTGAAAATTCTTCTTCTCAAGAAGAACAAAGGCTATGGGCACGAGAATCATCTTCAAGCTCTTCTAGTTTTGCTAACATAGCCTTTCTGTTTTGTGGGGAGATTATTTTCCTTTATTCTTTTCTTGAATGTTATGGAAAATCTTGGTGGATACGCCGTAGATTTTGGTAAATCCTTTAGCATCGTCAGCTGTCCAAGCCTTGTTGATTTCTCCATATTCGCCAAAATCAGCTTTCATCAAGTCATAATCACTTTCTACACCTACAAGTGTATAATGATAGGGTTTTAATTCGATGATTACACGACCTGTAACATTTTGTTGCGAACTTTCCATCATTGCCTCTATGTCACGCATCACAGGCTCAAGGTATTGTGCCTCATGTAGAAACATGCCGTACCAATTGCCCACTTGATCCTTCCAATATTGTTGCCATTTGGTAAGCGTATGTTTTTCTAGCATTTTATGTGCATTGATGATTACCAACGGAGCAGCAGCCTCAAAACCTACACGTCCTTTGATTCCAATAATAGTGTCACCAATGTGCATATCACGACCAATGGCATAAGCAGATGCAATAGATTCTACTTTGTTAATTGCTTTTACTTTATCAGTAAATTTTTCTCCATTGACAGCAGCAATCTCTCCTTTTTCAAAATCTAAAGTAAGTGTCTCGCTGCCATTTTTTGTCAACTGAGAAGGATAAGCAGATTCTGGAAGAGTTTGCTCCGATTTTAGAGTTTCTTTTCCTCCAATGCTTGTTCCCCAAAGCCCTTTATTGATAGAATATTCCATCTTTGCAAAGTCAGCTTCATAACCATGCTCTTTCAAATAGTTGATTTCATACTCACGAGTCAAAACTTGATCACGAGTAGGAGTCAATATTTCGATATTTGGCGCTAATACGTCAAACGTAAGATCGAATCTAACTTGATCATTTCCTGCACCAGTGCTACCATGAGCTACAGCATCTGCACCCACTTCTTTGGCATATTCTATAATTGCAATTGCTTGAAAAATACGTTCCGAGCTCACTGAAATAGGGTAGGTTCCGTTGCGAAGAATATTTCCAAACACCATATACTTGATGCTCTTGTTGTAATACTCTTGTGTAACGTCTAGTGCAACGTGTTTTTTAGAACCCAAAGCATACGCTCTACGCTCTATTTCTTTCAACTCCTCTTCCGAAAATCCTCCAGTATTTGCTACTGCAGTATAGACCTCGTATCCTAAGTCTTGTGACAAATACATGGCATTGTACGATGTATCTAGTCCTCCACTGAATGCTAAAACTACCTTCTTTTTCATTTCTCTCGTTTACTTATTTTCTTGATTATACTTTTTACTTCTTTCGTGTCTTTTTGCTTTTGAGGGTCAAAAAGCATGGCTGTACAGATACAATATTTGCGTTCGGTGCGAGTCAAAACATCAAAGTTGACACAACCCTGACAACCTCTCCAGAATGCCTCATCATCTGTCAACTGTGCAAAGGTAACAGGCGTGTAGCCTAGTTCTGTGTTGATTTTCATTACGGCAGCACCAGACGTAAGACCAAATACTTTGGACTCTGGAAACATATATCTTGCCAACGAAAAGGCATATTGTTTAATTTTGCGAGCCAATCCATGTTGCCTAAACTTGTCAACAACTATCAACCCCGAGTTAGCCACAAATTGCTTGTTGCCCCACGACTCAATGTAGCAAAAACCTGCAAATTCATTTCCAGCAAGAGCTATAATTGCTTTGCCCTCTTTCATTTTTTGTTCCAAATATTCGGGTGTACGTTTTGCAATCCCTGTGCCACGCACTTTTGCCGCAGCTTCTATAGTGTCCAATACTTCTTGAACATATTCAATGTGGGCTTCTGTAGCCACTTGTATCGAAATTTCTTCTTCTTGTTTGTTTTTTCCTCTCAATAGGAAATCGCCAATCTTCATCATTTCATGTTAGGTATAAACGTGGATAAAGAATTTATTACTTCTTCTCTTGTTATGTTTTCTCTAGGAATAATCAATATCGTGTCGTCGCCTGCCACAGTTCCTAGTATGTGTTCGGTTGCTTTTCTGTCTATTTCGGCCGCAATTGCCATTGCATATCCAGGACGAGTTTTCATCACTGCCAACTGTCCCGAAAAATCTATTTTAATGAAACCCAAACTCGTAAGAGGTTCTGTATCTTCTAGTATTGGCTGAATCTCTTCTGCTAGTTGATAACAATATACACCCGATGACGAAGGCGCTTTCACTATCTTTAGCTCTTTCATATCTCTCGATAGTGTAGCTTGAGTTAGTTCAAATCCTTTGTCAATGAGTTTGTTAAGTAGAATATCTTGATTGATAATCTCTTCTTCTCTTAGTATGGATTGTATTATTTTATGTCTATTTCTTTTTCCCATATTTGTATAAATATACAATTGCAATGCAAAATTATACATTAATATTGTATATTCAAACAAAAGAAGAGAAAGAATCAGATGAAAAAGTGAATATTTATAGAATATATTGTATTTCCTTGAAAGCAAATTTTCTCATTACGCCTTCTTTAGTTTTTAAGATTAAGTGCCCATCAGATTGTACCTCAATGATTTGGGCTTCAAAATGTGATTTTCCATCAGTATAAGAATGAAAACCTTCTTTTCTAAAAAGGTGCTGTGCGTAGCAGTGTTGAATTGTTTTGTGGTTGCCAAGTAGGTCTGTTTCTTTGTAGAATGCTAAGATCCATTCTCTAATTTCCTCCAGAATGTCATCAAGATTATATTCTAAGCCTGTAATCTGTGTTAGCGAAACAGGATTGGGAGCATTGCTTTTGAATTCTTTTTGATTGATGTTTAACCCAATGCCTATGATGGAATGGAGAAACCCATTTTCGGCAAGTGCATTTTCGATTAAGATGCCGCAGATTTTTTTCTCGTTCCAATAAATATCGTTTGGCCATTTAATGGTGATACCATCTGTATATTTATCCAATGCTTTTTTGATGCCCAATGATACTACTTGCGAGAGAATAAACTGCTCACTAACGGCAATTGAAATAGGGTAGAGTACCATGCTGAAAGTGAGATTCTTTCCTTCTTCAGATTCCCAACTATTGCCTCGTTGTCCACGACCTGCTGTCTGCAAACTGGTGACAAGAATTGTTCCTTCTTCCAGCCTTTGTTCGGCAAGCAAAGTTTTTAGATCTGAGTTTGTCGATACAGTTTCGTTTAAATGTATAATTGGCGGCATTAGCTATTGCGATATTCTTCTTGTTTCTTTTTCGACAATTTTGCAATTACTTCATCAACCGAATGGTGGAGCAATTCTAGAATCAATTCG
>JASLEN010000297.1 GCA_030151105.1 Dysgonomonas sp. | reverse complement strand
ACAGATAGTATAAAGAATTTATTAGTTTGAGCTAAGAAATTATATTTAGACCCAACGAATAGATTTTTTGTAATTGGAGTAGAGAATGTCAAATTTCTGAAGTACCCTTTATCAATCATGAACTCATAGAATATACGAGTTAAGAATACTGCTGTAATGAATGATGCAATAATACCAATGATCAATGTTGTAGCAAATCCTTGAACTGCACCTGTACCAAAGTAAACTAGGATAATACCTGTTAGAATTTGAGTAACGTTAGCATCAAAAATAGCTGAGAATGCATGTTTGTAACCATCAGCTAGAGCTGTTTTAGTATTTTTACCTGCTCTCAATTCTTCTCTCGTACGCTCATAAATCAATACGTTAGCATCTACCGCCATAGCAAGAGTTAATACAAGTCCCGTTATACCAGGAAGTGTCATAACAGCACCAAAAGCAGCCAATGTTCCTAACGTGAAGAATAAGTTAATTACTAGAGCCGAGTTAGCCACAAGTCCTGGAATCACTCCATAAGCAAGACACATGTAAATCATCAATAGCACAAGAGCCAAAATAAACGAGTAAATACCCGCATCAATAGCTTCTTGTCCTAATGAAGGACCTACTACGTCTTCTTGTACAATATGTACTCCTGCTTTCATTTTACCCGACTTAAGAACGTTCTCCAAGTCTTTTGCCTCTTCTACAGAGAAGTCACCAGAAATAGAAGAACTACCTCCATCAATTTGAGCATTTACATTAGGAGCAGAATATACAAAACCATCAAGAACGATTGCGATTGCATTTCCTTTTTCAGCTCCTGTTATTTGTGACCAACGTTGAGCACCAGTAGAGTTCATTTGCATGCTTACTTCCCATGCTGAACCTCTGTGAGACATATCTGCTTTTGCAGATACAACAACATCACCATCCAAAGCAGGACCTCTTTTAACACCATCTCCACGCAAAACGTGCAATGCTATTTCAGTCTCTCTTGTATCTTGTGCTTTGAATGCCCATGCAAACTTCATATCACTTGGATATGAGTCTTTGTATTTATTCAAAATAGTATTTACTGCTGCTGTATCATTTCTGTGAATAACAGCAATTACAGATTGAGAACCTCCTGCACGTTGCATAAAGTACTCAGAGAATGTTTTAGTAAATCCTAAATTGTGATTTGCAGTTTTAATAGAGTCAACAGCTACACTATCTTTTGCAGTAGCAGCCAAAGCCTCTTGAGTACGCTGATTGATTGCATTTACGTATTGGTAAGCACTCTCAGGTTTGTAAGTTTTCCAGAACTCTAGGTTAGCGCTACCTTGAAGTAGTTTTTTAACACGTTCTGGTTCTTTAATACCTGGAAGCTCAATCATAATGCGCTCAGCACGATTGTCCAATTTTTGAATATTTGGAGCAACAACACCAAAACGGTCGATACGAGTACGAAGTACGTTGAAAGAGTTATCCGCTACTGCTTCAAGCTCTGTACGAAGTACACTTACAACTCTCTCATCGTTGTCTTGTGGTGTTACTTGGTCTCTTAGTTTTGTACTAAATATACCAGCTAGCTTATCCTTGCCATTTGCTGCTTGGAATTTGTCAACGAAAATTGTGATATAGTCTTTTCCACTTCCTTTTCTATTTTCGTCAGAAGCTGCATGTAAAGCGTTGATAAATGCCTCATTTTCTCCATCTCCTAAAGAGTTAAGTACTGCGGCTACATCTACCTCTACGATAACACTCATACCACCTTTAAGGTCTAGACCTAGGCCTATTTCCTTTTCTCTACACTCTTTTAGAGTATATCCCATTTTATCGTTAAAGCTTAGGTAAACTTTTTCCGTTGCCATGGAATCTAGGTAGTAGTTGTATTGTTTGTTGTACAAATCTTGGTACAACTCGTTGTCTCCATTCGAATTAGCTTGTGCGTAAGTAGTGGCATAGTCTATCGCTTTATTTTCATAACTATTCGTTACGAACGAAAATGACAGGTAAAATCCACAAACCAAAGCAAGAGCAAGAGCAAATGTGACTACAAATCCTTTGTTTTGCATCTTAGATTTTTGTTTATTATTATTGAAATTTATTAATTACTATATCTTTATATCTCACGTCATTAAGTAAGCATATACATCATCCTTTCCAACAAAATCGACTAAAAAGGACTGAACAGCATACACTTTACGGCGTGCAAATATAGTTTTTATTCTTTATACAGCATAATTATATGTCCTAAAATATTTATTACCAAAATAGAGCATAAGTATTTTAGATGAGTTATATTTGTTGAAAATATATTTCCTTAACAAAAATTTAGAGGAAGAATAGACCCTTCTCAATTTTAAATTAGAATAACAGAACATCAATCACAAATCATTACTTTTTTTTGTTTTTACCCATTCGTTTAGGAAGTAACATTCATCAAAGAACCATCACCGATAATATAATACAACTATGGATTTTCTAAAGAGATTAGAATCAAAACTTTTTTTCAGCATCACTTTTCTTTTATTGTTCCTAAGCTATACCATAAACATTTTCAAAGTAGCCGATGACGATTATAGTAGATTTGATAGAGGAAGTGAAGGCTATGTGATAGGTAGAATTATGTCCTCAGAAATCAATGGTTTATTTTCTTTAGGGGGATTGCCTTGTAACTATATCTACTATAGATATCTACCCGATGAAAATGGGAACCCTGTTACAACTGAATTATGGGAGGCTGCAGATGGAAAGATTGAAAATATAAAAAGCTTCACAAATAATAGAATACAGGGACAAATGTATGACGAC
>JASLEN010000256.1 GCA_030151105.1 Dysgonomonas sp. | reverse complement strand
CTGGTGTATATTCTGCACTTGAGCTTTCGAGCATGGTGTACATTGTATTAATGTCTTTTGCCTCCACAACATCTTTTAAGCTATTGAATGCCGCAGCTTTCACCTTGTCAGATCCTGTATTGGTTAATGCTATAATTTCTCCCAAATGTTTCGATGATTTTCGAAGAGCTAATAACTCAAGAATAACGATTTTAGAATCGTCATTAGCTGCACTTATGCTTTGTACAAGCGGAGTTGTAATATCTCCATTGAAGTTTGCTAATGCATTTTTTCCAATTGCCATTGATTGAGCATCGGTGCTCATTACTAATGCAATAAGGCTTGGGATTGCTTTCCCATTTTGAATTTGAACAAGAGCTTTGGCTACAGCAGTTTGCAGTGCAATATTGTTGCTAGCTAGAGATGCAGCAAGTATTTCAGTTGCATTTTGTAGGTTCTCACGTTTTTTAGGGCAAGATTTTGCTTCTTCTTCCATCCATCCTGCAATGTCAGCTTGTACTTCTGGTTTTGCTTTAGGGTAAACTTTTAAAACTTCGGTATATAGCGTTTTGTTGTTTTCACAAGTAGAAGCTGTTCTCAATGCTGCAAAACGATAGCGAGAGCAATTGTCCTTGAGAGCATCAAGTGCCAACTTGTTAGCTGATGCAGGATTAGCTTTCATAAGAGTTTTAAGCGCAGCTTCACGAGTACCTATTGCTCCAGCTTTCTCAGCATCTTTTATTAGAGATTTTGATAGTTTTTCAGCATCCTTAGCATCACCTTCTGTAATCATTCTTTTAATTACACTCAGGTAAGCACCTGTTGCGCTAGAATGGTCTAGGTTATAGTTTGCTTGTTTAGATAGCTCGGCTAAGTCTTTCAAAGATTCTTTTGTTCCTATTTTTCCTAATGATTGAACAACTGCTTGTTGCAATTTAGCATCTCCACTATTCAAAAGTGATTTTACAGCTGCTTCGGCATTAGTTGCTTTCATAAAGCCAAGTGCCACAACAATATCAGCTTTAATTTGATTGGATGTTGCAGATGAAAGAGCATTCAAAAGTGCTCCATTGGCTTTAGGAGTTCCAATATGTGAAAGAGCATTCGCAGCAGGCGACGAAAGTGATTCGCTAGATAGATAGCTTGCTAATTTCTCTACTGCTTCGTCTTGCGCCACTACTTCTAGCTGACGAATAACAAAAGCAAGAGTTTCTCGCTCAGTTGTTTTGTCCAATGACTTTAGGTAGGCATTCGAAACCATCAATCTATTGGCATTGTCTTCCTTTGCAGCAGTAAATGTTAATCCGCTGAGGGCATATTCAACTTTGTTGTTGTCGCCTTTTGCAGGATTCACCATCATGCCCACAAGCTGTAGAATACCTTCTTCTTTGGTTGATAATAATTCCTTCATAGCTTTTTCGTAATCGCTAGGTTTGTCGAATGGCGATTGCGCCAAGATGTCGGCTACCACTGTCTGTGCCGAACGATTGCTAGGAGCTTGTGCAAATGCCATGGTGGTGGCAAGCAACAAGATACCGATATATGTAATTATTTTTTTCATTTTATTATTGACTTTAATATTAGATACTCCAAGGGGCTCTCATTGGTTGATATAGCAAACGATTGGCAGCTTCATCATTGATGAACTCTAGTTTTACAGGATCAAAATGTAGCGTTCTATTTAGCCTAAGAGCTGTAAGTCCTAGGTTAACTACGGTACATGATCTGAATCCATTTTCAGCATTCACAGCATGAGTCTTGCGAGTTTTTACGCACTGCATAAAGTCTCCTTCTTGATCGGCAGGTTCTGGATACTCAGCAAGTTTCTTTTCCCAGTTTGGAATATCGCACTCAAAGTTTTTGTAAACATTTCCTTTAGGACCTGCAATGTATGGAGTATTTGGATCACCATAGTCGCCTCCCCAAAGCACAATCTGGCAACCATCTTCGTAGGTATAAGTAATAGATCTCCATGTTCCAATAGCATCTGGATGTTGCTGTGGAGCATCTACTTCTATTTTTACAGGGCTGGTATTGTCTTTGCCTAGCATATATTGCACAGGGTCAATATAGTGTTGTCCCATGTCGCCAAGTCCACCTCCATCATAGTCCCAATAGCCTCGGAAATTGTTGTGTACACGATGCGAGTTGTATGGTTTGTATGGTGCTGGTCCTAACCACATATCGTAGTCTAGCTCTTCTGGAATAGGCTCTGGTTTTAGATTTTCTCTTCCTACCCAATAGAATTTCCAGTCAAAACCTGTATGTTTTGCGATGGTTACTTTTAGAGGCCAACCTAACATGCCACTATCTACTAGCTTTTTCAATGGTTTAACAGGAGTTCCCAGTCCGTAGAATTGGTCGGTATAGCGGAACCAAGTATTGAGTGTAAATATATTTCCGTGTTGCTTGATCGCTTCTTTCAATCTGATTCCTTCTCCAATGGTACGTGTCATCGGTTTTTCGCACCAAATATCTTTACCTGATTTGGCAGCCTCTACAGCCATTATACCGTGCCAATGTGGAGGAGTTGCAATGTGTACAATATCCACATTCTTGTCTAGTATTAGATCCCTAAAGTCGTGGTATGCAGCAATTTTTTCTTTCACTAAGTTCATTCCTAGTTGAAGATGTTTTTTGTCAACATCACATACTGCTACTAGACGTGTGCCACCATAGGTAAGGTGTCCACGACCCATGTTTCCAGTACCTATTATACCTTTTGTTAGTTGATCACTAGGTGCAATATGCCCATTGCCACCAAGCACCTGACGCGGTACGATGGTGAATGCAGCAATGCCACCAATAGCCTTCAAGAAGTTTCTTCTATTAGTTCCCATAAGTAATTAAAAATTTATTGTTAAATGTATTATGTTATTCATGTTTATAACTTTAAAAGCAAACTGCACTCATCCTATATTATGATTAACATAGACAGATATACCAGCCATCCTTAGTTCGAGGAACTAGAGATGTGGTAAAATGAGTGTTGGTATTAAAATTTAAAATCGAAGACAATGTAATGAAATGTTTTTATTTAAAATAGTTTTTAATAATTATTATTAAATAATTTTAAAATAGAAGTTTCTCCCGTATTTTTAGATCTTATTCGTTATTAGGATGTTCGAGAGTTTGTCAATAAAATATTCATTTTTTTACCAATTCTTATGTTTCTTTCTCTAGCTATCTTATTGTATAGTCTATACATAATCGTATATTTGTAGCTCATAGAAGTCGGACGATTTATATAAAAAATAATGAGAACCTTGGAAAAACTTACAGCAGAAAAATTGCTGAGTGTAAAAGCAATAAAACTTCAACCATCCAATCCTTTCACATGGGCTTCGGGATGGAAGTCTCCAGTATATACGGATAACCGAAAGTTGATTTCGTATCCAGCAATCAGAACATTTGTAAAAATTGAATTAGCAAGATTGATTCTTGAAAACTTCCCAGAAGTAAATGCCATTGCTGGTGTTGCTACGGGAGCTATTGCGCCAGGAGCTTTGGTAGCTGACGCATTAGGATTGCCATTTGTGTATATCCGTGCTACTCCTAAAGATCATGGACTAGAGAACCTAATAGAAGGTGAACTAAAACCAGGAAGCAAAGTAGTGGTGGTAGAAGATCTTATTTCTACGGCAAAAAGTAGCTTGAAAGCAGTTGAGGCTGTTCGTAAGGATGGTAGCGAAGTAATAGGTATGGTCGCAAACTTTACTTATGGTTTCCCTGTTGCGGAAGAAAGCTTAGAAAAAGCAAATGTTAAATTGATTACATTGACTAACTACGAGGCAATTTTGGAAGAAGCATTGCGCATCGACTATATTGCAGAAGACGAGTTGGAAACA
>JASLEN010000214.1 GCA_030151105.1 Dysgonomonas sp. | reverse complement strand
GTTAATAACATGGTGTACATTGCTCGCTGAGGATAGCCAGATGCACGCATCATATTGTTGAATCCAAACATTGTTGTAGAGAGTACACTCCCAGGTAGTAGAAATATCAAGAACTCATACGCATAGTGGAATGTTGCTCCGTTGGCTCCTAAAAGACCTAAAATAGGTTTCAAGAAAACGACCAAAAGAAAAGAGACAGGAAGAGTGATACTTAGTTGCAAAAGCAATGCATTTCCTAAAATCTTTTCAGCACTCTGTTTATCTCCTTGTCCCATGTATATGGAAATACGACTAGCAGATCCTGCACCAATAAGCATCCCCATGGCTGTAATCAAAGTCATCACAGGAAGAGCAATCCCAATGGCAGTCATGGCATCGTCGCCCAGATTAGGTGCATTTCCGATAAAGAATCTATCAATAATGTTGTATAAAGCATTTACGGATGTTCCAACAATGGCTGGCAAAGCGTATTGCCAAATGAGACTACTCATTTTTTTGTTTTCAAGATCGTAAATGCTGGCTACTTTCGACATATATTATTTTTTGTAGGTGTTATGTTATGTGTCTTAAACGGGAATATGGACATTCTGTTCATTCTTTTCTTTAGAAGTGGAAAAGAGACTGTTTCCCTAGACGTGAAAAACGACCTGCAAAGATACGAAATCTATTACTAAATAATAAACTCTGCCAATTTTATGTTTTTAGAAAGTTTTATTTACGCTTGGTGTGTAGTGTGAAGTGACAAATCTTTCCGATATTCTTACTGCTCCATTTTCTTTTCGTAGCACACTTCCCATTTTTCTTGAAACTCATCCATAAGGTATTTGATTTCATCAAACTTCTCTACATAGTCAGGGTCTTCTTTGTCTAAATTATGCAAGCCATCCTTGTCATAGTATTGTGCCACAACAGCCCATTGTCCAACATTTAGGCTGTAGATTTCATACACTTGCGCAGGGTTAATTCCATATCGAGTAGCAGTGGCAGCGTGAAAGAAAATATCGAGATAGTGTTGAAAGCTAGGAACTAAACGTAGTATCTCCTCCTCTGTCATTGTCCCTCCTGTGTTTTCTGCAAACCTACCTACTTTGGGATTGGCAAATATTTCTCCAAACTTGACAGCGCATTGTATATCTTCTTCCATTAGTGTTGCTAGTTTGTCATTCCATTGTTCCAATGTGTCGTCTAGTGCTATTTTGTCAAGTCCTAGAATTTGCATAACTGTGTCTTCGCTAACTCCTTGTGCTATATGAGAACTAAGAGCTACATATTCTTCAAAGCTTACTCCGTTGATTCTTTTCATTTTCGATTTGTGTTTTAATGTTGTTATTGTTAGAACGGATCTTTTCTCGTAAGTGTTACAATGGGCGAGTAAGTTGTCTAACTTATATTATTTTGAAGCGACTAATTTGTGTTTCAATGTTAATTAAAAGCTAAAGATATGAAAATTGAGATTAAAGGATAGGGAATTGTTGGTCAATAAAATCTAGTTTGTAATTATATTTAGTAAATTTGCATGCTTATGCTGATGTCAATCATCAGAGAATTATGTAGGAATCTAAAAGAAAGATCAAAAACCAATGGATTTTTTAGAGTTAAGTGAACAAGAAATCATTCGTCGTAATAGTTTGGACGAATTGCGTGCTTTGGGCATAGAGCCTTATCCAGCAGCGTTGTATGAAGTAAATGCATATTCAAAAGATATAAAGAAGGAATTTAAGGATGACTCAGAAAAACGCCAAGTGTCTATTGCTGGTCGTATTATGGGGCGTCGTATCCAAGGAGCTACATCATTCGTAGAGTTCCAAGATGCACAAGGAAGAATTCAACTTTATATAAAGAGAGATGAGATTTGTCCTGAAGAGGATAAGACTTTGTATAACACTGTTTTCAAGAAGTTGCTAGATATTGGTGACTTTATTGGAGTTACTGGATATGTATTCCGCACTCAGATGGGCGAAATTTCTATTCACGTAGAATCTCTAACCGTTTTAGCAAAATCATTGCGACCACTTCCTGTTGTGAAAGAGAAAGATGGGCAAACATTTGATGGGCTAACTGATCCAGAAATGAGATATCGTCAACGTTATGTTGACTTAGTGGTAAATGAAGGTGTGAAAGATACTTTCATCAAACGTACCAAAATATTCAACTCTATGCGTAACTACTTCAATGAGCAAGGTTACCTAGAAGTTGATACTCCTGTGTTGCAAAGCATCCCTGGAGGAGCGGCTGCACGTCCATTTATGACGCATCACAATGCCTTGGATATTCCGATGTATCTTCGTATTGCAAACGAACTGTATTTGAAACGTCTGATTGTAGGAGGTTTTGATGGAGTGTATGAGTTTTCTCGTAACTTCCGAAATGAAGGAATGGACAGAACTCACAATCCAGAGTTCACAGTAATGGAAATCTATGTAGCCTACACAGACTACAATTGGATGATGGAATTTACTGAAAAAATGCTAGAGCGTATTGCACTAGAAGTTCTTGGAACTACAGAATCTAAGGTGGGAGATAACGTAATCAATTTCAAAGCTCCGTTCAAACGTGTGACGATGATAGACTCTATCAAAGAACACACAGGGTTTGATATCAATGGAATGGATGAAGCACAACTTCGTGAAGTGTGCGATAAACTAAATATAGAACATGACCCATCAATGGGGAAAGGCAAGTTGATAGACGAGATATTTGGCGAAAAATGTGAGGGGAAATATATCCAACCTACATTTATTACTGACTATCCTATCGAAATGTCTCCACTAACAAAACGTCACCGTAGCAATCCTGAATTGACAGAGCGTTTTGAGTTGATGGTAAATGGTAAAGAATTGGCTAATGCATATTCTGAGTTGAACGACCCTATCGATCAGTTGCACCGTTTTGAGGATCAAATGAAACTCTCAGAAAAAGGTGATGACGAGGCGATGTTTATCGACAAAGATTTTGTACGTGCTTTAGAGTACGGAATGCCTCCAACATCAGGAATGGGAATTGGTATGGATAGATTAGTAATGCTTTTGACTGGCGAAACTACTATTCAAGAGGTACTTTTCTTCCCTCAAATGCGTCCTGAGAAAAAAGCGAAAAAAGATGCTCCAGCAAAATATGTAGAACTAGGAATAGAGGAAAGTCTAGTGCCAGTGATACAAAAAGCAGGATATGTCTTGGTAGAGCAATTCAAAAATGCAAATGCTCAAAAAATAAGACAAGATTTGGGTGATGTGAATAAAAAACATAAACTCAATTTGGACTTGCCTTCGGTAGCAGATATTGAAGGTTGGATTGCGAAATTAAACTAATAGTAAAATGAGTTTTCCTGGTCAAGTTGCGGTTCTAGGTGGAGGAACATGGGCTACAGCATTAGCAAAAATAATGCTTAGTCGTGAGAAGCATATCAATTGGTATATGCGTCGTCCCGAACAAATAGAAGAGTTTAAGAAGTTGGGGCACAACCCTTCTTATTTAACGAATGTTGATTTCAATCTAGATCGGATAACTTTTTATGATGATGTTGCTGAAGTTGTAAAGGATTCGGACACATTGGTTATTGCTGTGCCATCTCCATTCCTAAAGGGACATTTGGAACACTTGGGGAAAGATGGTTTGAAAGATAAATTTATTATCTCAGCAATAAAAGGGATTATTCCCCCCGAAAATCTTTTAGTGACGGACTATATTATGCAAGCTTACAATGTCTCTCCTAACAATATTGCTATTGTGGGAGGGCCTTGTCATGCCGAAGAAATAGCTCTCGAAAGATTGACTTATCCCACTCTTGCTTGTGAGGACAAAGCTAGAGCCGAAGAACTGGCTGCACTATTTACAAATAGATCGGTGAAATCTACTCCCTCTACCGATGTAGTGGGCATAGAGGTAGCTGCGGTATTGAAAAATGTGTATGCTATTGCTGCTGGAATTTGTCATGGTTTGAAATATGGAGACAACTTTCAAGCTGTTTTGGTATCTAATGCCATTACAGAAATGGAGCGTTTTGTGAATGCAATATCACCTATCGAACGTAATATTCAAGGATCGGAATATCTGGGAGACTTACTCGTTACTGCATATTCAGCTTTCAGTCGCAATAGAACATTTGGATCTATGATTGGGCGAGGCTATTCTGTAAAAGCAGCTCAAGTGGAAATGGAAATGATAGCTGAAGGGTATTATGGCACGAAGTGTATCAACGAGATGAATGCTGATAAGAAGATACATATCCCAATTGTAGATTGCGTTTATCGTATTTTGTACGAAGGTGCATCAGCTCGTCATGAAATCAAAAAACTAAGTGAATTGACAATTAAATAAAAATATACAGATTATGGCAAATAAAATAAAATTAGACTACAGCAAAACGCTTGGTTTCATCGCTCAAGATGCTATCAATGCACAAGCTGCTAAAGCGAAACAATGCAACCAAACGCTACACGATGGTACAGGAAAAGGAAATGATTTTCTTGGATGGGTCAATCTTCCATCTTCTATCACAGATGCTGACTTCTCAGATATTGAGGCTACTGCTAAAAAACTGAGAGAGAAATGTGAAGTCGTTATCCTTGTGGGTATTGGTGGTAGCTACTTAGGTTCTAAAGCTGTAATTGATGCCATGTCAGGTTCTTTTGACTGGCTACAAAAAGATAGAAAAAATCCAGTAATCCTTTATGCAGGAAACAATATTGGAGAAGATTATATGTACGAAATGTTGCAATATTTGAAAGATAAATCTTTCGGTATCATCAATATTTCTAAATCGGGAACAACAACAGAGCCATCTCTAGCATTCCGTATCTTGAGAGCCGAATTGGAGGCAAAGGTAGGTGTTGAAGAAGCTCGTCAACGTATTGTTGCTATTACAGATGCTGCTCGTGGAGCATTGTTCACATTGGCTACAAACGAAGGTTATAAAAAATATATTATTCCTGATAATGTAGGAGGACGTTATTCAGTATTGACTCCTGTTGGACTACTTCCAATCGCAGTTGCTGGTATTGATATTCGCCAGTTGGTGGCAGGTGCTGTTGCTATGGAGAAAGAAACAGCTCCTAGTGTAGCTTTCGAAAACAACTTGGCAGAGCAATATGCCGTTGTGAGAAATGAGCTTTACAAAAAAGGGAAGAAAATTGAAATTCTTGCAAACTTCCATCCCAAAATGCACTATGTTGCTGAATGGTGGAAACAACTATATGGAGAGAGCGAAGGAAAAGAGCACAAAGGAATTTTCAACGCTGCTGTAGATTTTACTGCTGACTTGCACTCTATGGGACAATGGATTCAAGAGGGAGAACGCTCTATCTTCGAAACTGTAATCTCTATTGCAAAACCAGATCACGAATTGACTGTTCCGAGTGATAAAGAAGACCTAGATGGTTTGAACTATTTGGCTGGGAAACG
>JASLEN010000212.1 GCA_030151105.1 Dysgonomonas sp. | reverse complement strand
ATCGTGCGCTCGCACGGCGGGCGCATGATGCGCTGCGAGATCGCGAGCCCCAGCCCCGTCCCCTCGCCGACGTCCTTGGTCGTGAAGAAGGGATCGAAGATCTTCGATAAGATGGAGATTCACTAAAATCTACTTCTGGATAATCTTTGGGCAAAATAGTCTTTTTCATATCAGCCAAAGCCCCTGAAAGTTCTACTCCTGTAGCCCCTCCACCGACAATAACGAAGGTTAGGATTTCTTTCATTTCCTCATCGGTTTCTGCATTTAATGACTGCTCAAAACTCAACAAGATTCTGTTGCGAAGAAGAAGAGATTCCGAAACGGATTTCAATGCAAACGTGCTTTCTTTAAGACTCTCGTTTCCAAAATAATTGGTATCGCAACCTGTAGCAATCACCAAGTAATCGTACGCTATTTTTCCAATATCAGTAACGACTATTTTGTCTTCAGTAATCACTTGTTCTGCCTTACACATCCTAAAATGGATACCTTTTTGCTTTTGAAACATCTTTCGATGAGGATACGAAATAGAGCTCGGCTCTAATCCTGCAGTAGCCACCTGATAGAAAAGCGGTTGAAACTGATAATAGTTGTTTTTATCAATCAACACTACCTGATACTGCTTTTTATCAAGCTTCTTTGCTAACTCAAGTCCAGCAAAACCACCACCTATTATTACGACCCTCTTTTTATCCGATACTTCGGGAATATTTGGTATAAATGCCATAGCTAAAAATATAATAAGTCAATGTTTAGAAATAAAAAACTACCATTACTAACTTAGACAACATAACTTAGTCATCTTAAAGTTAAATAATGGTAGTAGATTTTAAAGCGAAGTCAGCCCCTCAAAGGAGATCTGCACTTCTATAGTTTCAGTGAGCTACTTAAGCCACCTCTTTTTTCGATTTAAATTTCATCTTTACATATTCAACAACTCCTGGCATCACCGAAATAATGATGATTGCAATAAGTACCAATTTCAAGTTATTTTGAACAAATGAAGTCAATCCGAAGAAGTATCCAAGCAATGAGAAAATCACAATCCATAGCACTCCACCTATCACATTGAATGATGCAAAACGCTTGTAACACATTTTACCCATACCTGCTACAAATGGAGCAAATGTACGAACGATAGGCACAAAGCGAGCTAAAATAATTGTTTTACCTCCATGCTTCTCGTAAAACTGATTCGTTTTTTCTAGATATTCTTGTTTGAATATCTTGGAATTGGGATTACTAAAGAGCTTTTCGCCAAAAAACTTTCCTATCAAGTAATTGACACCATCACCAAGAATTGCCGCTACAATTAGGATTCCGATGAGCCAATAAATATGCAAATCATTATCAGGACGAGCAGCCAAAGCTCCTGCTAGGAACAACAACGAATCGCCAGGGAGAAAAGGAGTTACCACAAGACCCGTTTCACAGAAAATAATTAAAAATAAGATTGCATAAATCCACAACCCGAACATGTCTAATAACTCATCCAAAGCACCACCTGTATCAGTGAGCAGGCGAAGAAAAAACTCCCAGACCTCTTGTAAAATTTCCATTTGTAAATGTTTGTTGATGATAAAGGGAACACTATCCCTCCAACGTCTATTGTTTTAGTTTTAAATTAATTTACGAGCAAACCTTTTGCCACCTCATCTCTTTTCGCTTTTCCAGCCACTTGTTCTACGAGTGACAATGCAAAATCGATAGTCAAACCAGGACCTCTTCCTGTAGTTATGTTTCCATCTACCACCACAGCTTTGTCTGTATTTAGAACAGCCTTAGTTAGATATTGTTCGAAACCTGGATAGCACGTTGCTTTTTTACCTTCCAAAAGTCCCAATCCTCCAAGCACCATTGGCGATGCACAGATAGCAGCTACTCTTTTTCCTTGATTGGCAAATGCAAGTATCTCTTTCTTTACGGCTTCATGCTCATTGTATGCAGGTGTTCCACCTGGCAACACTAACATTTCGGCATTAGCATAGTTTCCTTCCGAAAACATTATATCCGCAGTTACAGGTACTCCATGACTACCCACTACTATTTTATTATCAGTCAACGATACAGTTTTAACATCTAGTTCTGCTCTTCGTAGAATATCTACTGTTGCCAACGCTTCTATTTCTTCAAACCCTGTAATCAGGAAAATAAATATTGTCTTCATGCTTATTAAATGTTCGTTTATAATATAATTCTTAATTCAAATTGAACTTATAGGTAATAGTTCCTTTTTGATTTGTTACAGCAGTCACTTCATTAAATCGAGTACGCTTAGCAGCACGCAAAGCCTCCTCTTTTAATATTGTACTGGTGGTATTTGTTCCTCGTCCAATAGTTGCTTCTAGCACCTTTCCTTTAGGATCAACTAGAATATCCACCACCACTGTTCCATAATCATTATCATTGTAAGATGGCTTTATCAGCCCTCCACTTCCAAGACTTCTTCCACCAAGTGCAAACGAACCCCAACCTCCTATTCCTGATGTTGCTCCATAGCTAGCGTTACCCGTTGGCACACCTTGGGTACCTGTACCCTCAGTATTACCACGACTTCCCTCACCTGTTCCTTGCCCAAAGAGTCCAGCCATTTGCTGATTGATTTGTCCACGCTTTTCTGCTTCTTGACGCTCTATACGCTCGGCTTCTGCTTTCTTGCGTTGCTCTTCAGCCTCACGAGCCTTTTGCTCTTCAGCCTTTTTATTTGCTTCTTTGATTGCTATCGTTTCTTCAAAATCTTGAGTAATGGGAGTTTCTTGTGCATTGCTCACAAAGGGCTTATTGGTTACACTTGTTGACTCCACCATAGGCAATGGATCTTCTACCACATGAGGCGAGGTGGTCACTTGTGCCCCTTTATCTCCTTTTCCTCTACCATTGGGTTCATCATCCCCAAAGGCATCAGGAACGTTACCGAACATTACAGGCACACCTGCAAATTCTTCAGCACGACGTACCTCAGGAGTGGGAGTAAGATACATAAACAGCAAGGCTAAAATAAGTAGTATATGAAAAACTACTGTACCTCCTATCCCTATCCATTTTTCTTTTTCAAGTTCGGTATGTGTCATACTCCTCTTTTTTTATTTCAAACAATCTCTATATGCTTGTATCGTTTTCTCTAAGCCTAAATAAAGCGCATCACTTATCAAAGCATGTCCGATAGACACCTCATCTAAGGAAGGCATATTTTGATAGAAGTAAGCTAGGTTTTCTAAACTCAAATCATGTCCTGCATTTATTCCCAATCCTAGCTTGCGAGCCAATGTTGCACATTCGGCATAGGGTTTTAAAGCTTCTTCTTTATTCTTCGAATAGTTAATAGCATAAGGCTCTGTATAAAGCTCAATCCTATCGGTTCTTGTTTTTGCAGCAAACTCCACCATCTTAGGATCTGGATCTACAAAGATAGAAGTACGGACACCTACTGATTTTAGATTATCAATAATATCAGTTAGCAATTCCAAATGCACCTCTGTGTTCCACCCAGCATTGGAGGTAATAGCATCTTCAGCATCAGGAACTAAAGTCACCTGTGCTGGTCTAACCTCTTGTATCAGTTGAATAAACCTTTTATTAGGATAGCCCTCAATATTGAACTCGGTGGTCAATCTTCCAGCCAAGTCATACACATCTTTGTACTTGATGTGTCTCTCATCTGGACGTGGATGCACAGTTATTCCTTGCGCACCAAATTTCTCACAGTCTTGTGCCACTTGCAACAAATCGGGCACATTGCCACCTCTCGAGTTTCTAAGAGTTGCAATCTTATTAATGTTTACACTTAATTTTGTCATAGAGCTATAAAAGCAAAGTTCTAAAAATAAGACAATCGCTTTGTTAAAAATTATATCGTACCTTAATAGTCGAAAGTTTTTAGCAACTTTGCACTATACAAAGCACCGCAAAGGTAGCATGAATTGGCGGAATAGCTAAATTTAATTCTCGATTTTTATTCTCCTTTGGCTTATACTAAACATTTTTTCACTATAATATTAGTTTCTAAAACAATACAATAGCGAAAACAGGAAAACAATTTGATATGAGAATAGCAATTTTTGGCAGCAGTTTTCAAAAAGAAGAGCAAATAAAAAAAGTTGTAGATGCATTGAAAAAACACGATGCGGAAATTTTCTTAGAAGAGAGTTTTCATGAGTACCTCTGTTCTACATACGACTTGTTTTGCAATACAGGAGGCATCATCAAAGGCAATGATTTCAAGACTGATTTTGTAGTCAGCATTGGTGGCGATGGAACATTTCTTCGTTCGGCTGCCAAGATCGAAGATAAGCAAATCCCCATTTTAGGGATAAATACGGGTCGTCTTGGTTTTTTGGCTGATACCTCATACAACGATTTCGAAACTGCCCTCAAAGAAATATTCGAGGGAAAATATAAGATTGAAGATAGAACACTATTGCAGGTAGAGTTAGATCAGCCTCTTGCCAACTCAACCTATACTGCGCTAAACGAGGTGGCAATATTGAAACAAGACTCAGCCTCCATGATTACGGTGAATGTGACAATAGATGGAGAGTTCCTCACAGGATATGAAGCTGATGGACTCTTAGTTTCTACACCCACAGGCTCTACGGCGTATGCTATGAGTGTAGGAGGTCCAATACTTTCTCCCACTATTTCTAGCTTCATTCTCACGCCAGTAGCATCGCACAGTCTAACGTCTCGCCCACTTGTCGTGGATGATGATAGCGAGCTCGAAGTTTCGGTAGAGAGTAGGAATGGCAGTTATCTACTTTCATTGGATGGAGTTTCGACCGTATTATCGACTGATGTAAAATTCAAAATAAAGAAAGCTCCACACGCTCTAAAAGTGGTGAAGAGAGAAGGTCAGACTTTTTATAAAACATTGCGTAATAAATTGATGTGGGGATCAGATCCGAGAAATCAGAAATAAAACACAAAAGGCGAGAAGATACTTTCTCGCCTTTTATATTTTCACTAATCTCGTCTGTTAAGAAAACATCACATCATGTAATATTTCTCCCACAGTAGGGTGAGGAAAAACTATTTTCTTAAACTCATCTAGCGTAAATTCTTTTTCCACTGCTATGCCAGCAACTACAATAATTTCTGATGCTGGACTTCCAATTATATGACAGCCCACAACTACATCTTGGTCGTTCACTACTATTTTTGCAACTCCACCACCCGTTTCATTTTCTACCATGAAGCGTCCAGCGTAAGCCAATGGCAATTGCAGTTCTCTACATTTCAATCCTTTCGAATCCATAGCTTCTGCGGTCATACCCACACCAGCCACTTCGGGCGAAGTATAAATGACACCTGGAATAGCCTTATAACTCATTGCATCTTTCTTGCCAAGTATAGTATTAACTGCCACCTCAGCCTCACGAATCGCAGTATGAGCTAAAAGAGACTGCCCTGTAATATCACCACAAGCATAAACTCTTTCATCAGATGTTTGCATTTGCTCGTTCACCTTCAAACCTCGTCCATGCATTTCCAGATTCAAAAGTTCAACACCCAATCCTGCAACGGATGGGATGCGCCCCGTACTCAACAATAGTTTTTCAGCAGCTACTTCGATACGTTCACCCTCTTTTGTTTCTGCAATTATCTTATCAGCAGTCACCTCCATCACCTTAGTCTCAAGGTAAAAAGTAATGCCTTTCTTCGACAATTCGTCACGCAGCATTTTCGACAACTCTTTATCCATATTCCCCAAAATCTCAGGCAACATTTCTATCACAGTCACTTTTACACCTAGACTATTGAAAAAAGAAGCGAACTCCGTACCAATCACTCCTCCACCAATAATGGCTAGCGACTCAGGCATATCTTTATTCTCAAGAGCCTCACGTGAAGTCCAATATTC
>JASLEN010000205.1 GCA_030151105.1 Dysgonomonas sp. | reverse complement strand
GTTTAACTCTTTTGCATAATAGTCTGCTTGTTCTTGATGATGCTTTTCTACATCAAAGGTATGTCTATGTTCTTTTTGTTGTGCGAATGTAGCTGCTGCACCCATAGTCATCGCAAGCACTATAATAATACTTATTTTTTTCATCTCTCTAGTTTTTTAAAACACTTCGTCAAATAACACATCTTCATATTCAGCCTCAATAGACTCATCCTCTAGAAACAGAAAATAATCTTCAACCTCGTTGTAAACCATGTTTTGCTCATGTCTGACCATTTCCTCTCCTTCTCCATTCTCTGCCATTGTAGTTTGCGGCATATGCCCAAAAGTACCTACAGCTATAGCCACCACAGCTACAACAGCCGCCACACCTGTCCAAGGCAAGGCTTTGCGCCATAGAGGAACTTTTTTAACTTCCACTTCTCTAGCAGGCAGATTGTCCATCACGCTTTTAGTCAATCCCTCAAAGTAGTTTTCAGGAATTGTAAAAGGATTCTTTTTGTTGTCCAAATTATCTAACATTGTTCCTGTTATTTTTAGATTTTTTGTTCGTCATTCTTCTTATGACTAAACAAACTGCAAAAGGTTTAATTCTCTTTTAATAAATATTCTTCTATTTTTTTAGAAGCATGATGAAAAGACGCTTTCAATGCGCCCTCAGAGGTATCTAAGATTTCCGAAATTTCTGAATATTTGAGGTCATCAAAGTATTTCATATTGAAAACAAGCCGTTGTTTTTCGGGCAAGGTTAATATCGCCTTGTGCAACTTTAGCGCAGCCTCATCTCCATCAAAGAAAGGATCGCTTTCTAACTGTTCTCCCAAAAACGAATCGTCATCGTCTAGTGACAGATTCCGTTTTGCTTTCTCTCTATTTATAAAGGTAATACTTTCGTTTACAGCAATGCGATAGAGCCAAGTAGAAAGTTTAGATTCCCCTCTAAAAGCTTCCAGATTAGTCCACACCTTGATGAATACATTTTGTAACACATCATCAGTATCACTATGTGTAATCACCATTTTACGAATCTGCCAATAAAGTTGCTGACTATATTGGTTCACTAATTCTTCAAAGGCTGCACGCTGTGTTTTGGTGTCTAGCAAGCGTTTGACCAATTCTTGCTCTTTATTTATATCTTGCATTTTTTATATCTAAGGAAAACTTTTAGTTATTGGCTCACTTATTCTTCTCCTTCAAAATAAGCATCCTCTTCCAAATCTGGAGACTGCCCATGTTCGAACCACTCAATAAAATTGTCCACCGCTTCTTGATTTGAACTCCACCACTGCAACGACTCGGGAAAATAAGCCACGCTCACATACCTACAATAGGTATCGAAGTGCCCCGACTCCAACATTTCGGCATACACGGGTACAAAAAAATTCCACATTACGCCTACTCTACCCTCTCTATTCATTGAACTCAAAGAGGTGAATATTTCTTTAGATGCAGACTCAAAGAATTTATATTTGGCAGTTCTTGTGGTTAGTTGTGGTCTATGTTGCTGTATTTTTTCATAGATTTCTTTTCTATTCACACCATCTTGCACTTTCAGTTTAGCATCCAAATCGCCCAACTTGGTATCCAAAATCTGATACATTTCGTTGAAAGCCTCTGCCGAGCGTTTTGTATTAGGCTCTAGTAAAAGGAAGAAATGGAACGAATAGAAACTTTGTATCCAGTTGCCAGCATCATTCAAAGCATAGGCATAGGCAAGAAATGCTCCCGCATGAGTAGCATCTTTTTCTATAGCTTTGCGAAGATGCGACAACGCCAGATTGGTATTTCCTTTATTATAATGACTCAGCCCCATATTATAATGCAGCAAATACTCTCCGCCACATTCGGCTATGCCTTGTGAAAAAAGTGTAATCGCTTCGTCTAATTTATTTTGAGCTGCCAAGGCTGTACCTTTTACCACGTAGGCATCTACCAATAGAGGCTTGAATCCTACATTGATAACCTGTGTACTATATTTTATGGCATTGTTATAATCCTCCATTTTGAGGTAAGAAAGAGACATCTCATAGACAGCCGACATGGACGACGGATTGGCTTTCAGGGCTTGTTGATAGCACGAAATAGCTTCGGCATATCTTCCTTTATCATGAAAACTAGCCCCTTGTCTAATCAGTTTGTCCGATGAGGGTTGCGCTACTAATACAGTAGCCAATAAGAAAAACAAGCTTATATATAAAAGTCTCTTCATACTTTTGTTTTTAAGGTCTCAAACCTATTTATTATCCATCCAAGTATAACTATCATGATTAGTTAAACTCAAAACGAAGTCATTAATTATTTAACTTTTGCTGAATAAAGATTTTATCCAAAATTAAGAAAATTATCGCCAAGAGCTTCCATCTTAAAAAAGCTTTATATACTTTTAAGTTCTATCGAGAAGCCCAACGGTCTCTAAATCTTTGAATACCTTGAAAATTTGTGTTGTTTATTATTTATTCAAAGAACAAAGCTAGTCATTTTATAGATTAATCTCTAAACTCTTTTCTATAAAGTATGGTTTTCTAACATAAAATCACTATCTTATCAACACATTGACAAATTTCGCACAACTAAATTATCATTTTGACGGTTTAATTTAATATTAATAACTAATTTTGATAATTAAACATTTCATTAACAAACAAAATCCTTCTGCAATATGATTTTCGATATTAATTTGATACGTGATTTTTATAAATCATATGGAAACAAAGTAAAAGAGGCTAAAGCAAAAGTAGCACGTCCAATGACTTTGAGTGAAAAAATTCTATACACGCATCTCGATGTCGAACAGACACTTAAAGAGTATAGCAAAGGGATAGACTATGTTAATTTTTCACCAGATAGAGTGGCTATGCAAGATGCTACGGCACAGATGGCAATGCTACAAATGATGAACTCGGGGCGAGACAGAGTAGCTGTTCCAACCACTGCTCACTGCGACCATCTGATACAAGCCTATGAGTCTGCCGAAGCCGATTTAACGAATGCAAAGGTGACTAACAAGGAGGTTTACGATTTCTTGAAAGATGTATCCAACAAATATGGGATTGGGTTTTGGAAACCTGGTTCGGGTATTATTCACCAAGTAGTTTTGGAGAATTATGCTTTCCCTGGAGGAATGATGATTGGAACAGACTCACACACTCCAAATGCCGGAGGGCTAGGTATGATTGCCATTGGTGTGGGAGGTGCTGACGCTGTGGATGTGATGGCTGGAATGCCTTGGGAATTGAGAATGCCCAAACTAATAGGAGTAAAATTAACAGGCAAACTTTCGGGATGGGCATCTGCAAAAGATGTAATCTTAAAACTGGCTGGAATCCTAACTGTTAAGGGTGGAACAAATGCTATCATAGAATATTTTGGTGAGGGAACAGCAACACTTTCGGCTACAGGAAAAGGAACTATCTGCAACATGGGAGCAGAAGTAGGTGCTACAACATCTATATTCCCATACGATAAAAAAACAGCTGAATACCTCATTGCCACAGGCAGAGAAGAGGTGGCAAAGTTAGCCAACATCGTTTCTGACGACTTGAAAGCTGATGAAGAGGTGGAGCAAAATTCAGAAAAATATTTCGATAGAGTTATAGAAATCAACTTGTCGGAACTAGAACCACATATCAATGGACCATTTACACCCGATGCAGCCACTCCACTTTCGCAGTTTGCCAAGGTGGTGAAAGAAAAAGGCTATCCTCAAACAATGGAGGTCGGGCTAATTGGCTCATGTACAAACTCATCGTATGAGGACATGACCCGTGCAGCTTCTATTGTAGAAGATGCCAACAAAAAAGGAGTAAAAGTAGAAGCACAATTTATCATCAATCCGGGATCGGAGCAAATTAGATATACATCAGAGCGAGATGGCTTGCTATCTACATTCGAAAAAGCAGGTGCAACCATTATGGCAAATGCTTGTGGACCTTGTATTGGACAATGGAAAAGAGAATCGAAAGATCCAGAACGTAAAAACTCTATTGTAACATCTTTCAACAGAAACTTTGCCAAACGAAATGACGGTAATCCCAATACGCACGCATTTGTGGTATCGCCAGAGTTAGTGGCAGCGTTTACGATTGCAGGTGATTTGACTTTCAACCCGATGACAGATACCTTGGTAAATGAAAAAGGTGAAAAGGTGAAACTTGCCGAGCCTCATGGATACGAACTTCCTCCTAATGGTTATGAAACTAAAGATTTGGGTTATATCGCTCCAGAAGCTGAGGGTGCACAAGTGAACATCAATGTAGCACCAGACTCGCAACGTTTGCAACTCTTGCAGCCATTTGCAGCATGGGATGGAAAAGATATTATTGAGCAAGCACTACTTATCAAGGCAAAGGGAAAATGTACTACCGACCATATTTCGATGGCGGGTCCTTGGTTGCGTTTCCGTGGACATTTGGATAATATTTCGGACAATATGCTTATTGGAGCAGAGAATGCATTTACAGGAAAAACGAATGCTGTCCTAGATACCGAAACTGGAGAATACTTGGCTGTGCCTGCATTAGCTCGCAAATTGAAAGCAAAAAGTATTGGCTCAGTAGTAGTAGCCGAAGACAACTATGGTGAGGGATCATCTCGTGAGCATGCTGCAATGGAACCTCGTTTCTTGAATGTGAAAGCGATTCTCGTAAAATCGTTTGCTCGTATTCACGAAACCAACTTGAAAAAACAAGGTATGTTGGCAATCACATTTGTCAATCCTGCCGATTATGATAAAATTAGAGAGGATGACAAAATTAGCATCCTAGGACTTGAGAAGTTTACTTCGGGCAAAAACCTGAAGGTAGAATTGACACATAAAGATGGCTCTAAAGAATCGTTTGAGGTGGCGCACACCTACAATCCATTGCAGATAGAATGGTTCAAAGCAGGGTCAGCCTTAAATTACATGAAGACTAAACAATAAAAAAGGGAGAAACAGATATGGAAGATTTAATAAAAAGACTCTCGGGCACAATTGACAAAACCTGTTCTATCGACAACGAACTATTTAAACAATGGAGCGTAAAACGTGGGCTAAGAAACGAAGACCACAGCGGTGTGATAGTAGGCTTGACCAAAGTGGGTGACGTAGTGGGATACGACAGGGATAAGGATGGAAACATTTTTCCTATCCCTGGAAAGTTACTCTATCGGGGAATCAGCTTGGAAGATATTGTGCGAGGAGCTCAGAAGAATAATAGACTTGGATTTGAGGAGGTTATATTCCTTCTCCTGTCTGGCGATCTGCCAACAGAAAAAGAATTGAAAGACTTCTCACTATTGCTAAGTCAGACGATGGATATCAACCGTAAGGTTACACTACACCTTCTTGATTTAAAGGGATATGACATTATGAATATCCTTGCAAGATGTGTACTAGAACTTTACATTTTTGATGAAAATCCAGACGAAACAAGCGCCGAAAATATGATGCGCCAATCGTTGCATCTCATTTCTCGCTTCCCTACCATCATTGCCTATGCCTACAATGCATTGCGCCACAATCAAGGAAAATCGCTACACATTCACCATCCACAAGAGGGTATGTCACTTGCCGAAAACTTCCTTTATATGATGAAAGGAAAAAACTATACAGAGCTAGATGTTAAGATACTAGACCTTGCTTTGATGGTACATGCCGATCATGGTGGAGGAAATAACTCTACATTTACAGTACGTGTTACAAGTTCAACAAATACAGATATTTACTCTTCCATCACAGCGGGTATTGCATCACTCAAAGGCTCATTGCATGGAGGAGCTAATCATCAGGTAGTAAATATGTTGAACGACATCAAAGAGAATGTAAAAGATTGGAAAAATATAGATGAATTAGACGGCTACATCATGAAGATTCTTAACAAAGAAGCCTATAATAAAACAGGCTTACTCTATGGAATTGGTCATGCCATCTATACTATCTCAGACCCTAGAACTGTACTTCTAAAAGAAATGGCTAAAGACTTAGCTATCGAAAAAGGAAGAAAAGACGAGTACGACTTTATGTGCTTGATAGAAGAGAGAGGAATTCATAACTTCATGGAAGTGAAAGGTAAAGAGATTGGAAAACAAGTTTGTGCCAATGTCGATTTCTATTCTGGCTTTGTGTATAATATGATTGGGCTTCCACCAGAAATATTCACTCCATTGTTTGCTATGGCACGTATCACAGGATGGTGTGCTCATCGTATTGAGGAACTCAACTTTAAGCAAAAACGTATCATGCGCCCTGCCTATAAAAACGCAGGAGAAGTTCGTGAATATGTAGCAATGGAAAAACGATAAATCAGAAACGATTAAGTATAATAACATTTAAGCGAGAGTAAATATATTTATTTATTCTCGCTTTTTTTGTAACCTTTTTCCCACTCACTTGTCATAATATTAGAAGATACTAGTTTATACAGCAAACACATTAAACAAAAAAGCTATGAAAAGATTTATTATCCACACTATTCTCTTTCTGACCATTTGCCTAGGTCTTAGTTCAATGACTTCGTGCAAATCAGGTTCAAGCAATGGTATATTTAACTCTAATACGATTAGAGGCAATAAAAATATTATAACCAAAGAAATTAAAATCAGCGACTATCAATCAATTCTTTTGAGCGGAAGTTATAATATCACTTACGAAACTAAAGAAAATGCTGCTCCATATCTTTCTCTGGAAATTGATGAAAACATAGCTGAATACGTTGAGGTATCAGTAGAGAAAAATGAATTGAACATTAGAATAAAAAATGGAGTAAGCATTTCTACCACACGCTTCAATATCAAAACTAACTCGAAGAAATTGATTAGTGCAACCCTAAAAGGATCTGGAACTTTAAATATCGTTGGTAAATTGAAGAACGATGAAAAAACAGAGTTCTATCTGCAAGGTAGTGGCGATATTATCATAAATGATATAAATACTAAATTCCTCGATCTACAATTGCGTGGAAGTGGAGATGTCCTAGTTAAAGGAAAACTAAAAGCCACTAATGCCGATGTGTATCTACAAGGTAGCGGAGATGTTGTAATCTCCAATTTAGATGCCCAAATACTCAAAACTGAACTTAGAGGTTCAGGAGATATGACCATCAAAGGAAAAGCAGACTCTGCTGACTACAACTTGGCGGGTAGTGGAGATATGGACAGCAAAGGCGTGGAAGCAAAAGATGTGAAATGTTACCTTAGAGGTAGTGGAGATATGAGTGTGCATAGTACACAAAGCCTTGATGCAAACTTGCAAGGATCTGGAGACATTAGCTACAAAGGTGAACCAGCTACCCTTCAAAAGACAACCAGAGGTAGTGGTAGTATTAAAAGCATCAAATAAAAATAGTAGCTATGAATAAAATAGTATTAATCAGCATCATGACCTTATGTTCCCTCATGGCTTTTGGACAAAAAAGGATTACAGTTAAAGGAGATAAGCATATTGTAAAAAAAGAGTTTACAATAGCTGACTACACCAGTCTAGGAGTAGCAATAAAGTCAGAGGTGCACTATACTCAAATGGAGTCAGATAGGCCCAAGCTCAGTACTGA
>JASLEN010000189.1 GCA_030151105.1 Dysgonomonas sp. | reverse complement strand
TTTGTATATAGATAAGTATGTGATGGAAAAGGTATTGATGAATTTGCTCAACAATGCTTTCAAATATACGGAGAAAAGAGGCTCTATTTCTATAGAAACTCATGCTTCACATACCGATTTCAAGTCGCAGTATTCCAATAGCTTTACTGTGAAATCGGATGAGGATTTTGGAGAATACTTCTCCATTGTCATACGAGATACAGGTGTGGGTATCAGCAAGGAGTCCATCGAAAGTGTTTTTGATAGATATTATAAGGTGAAGACCGTAAACCTTGATTCTCATTTGGGGACAGGTATAGGATTAGCCCTGGTTAAGAGTTTGACAATCTTGCATAAAGGGTTTATATCCATATATAGTGAACGTGACAGGGGAACGGATATTGAAGTTTGTTTTCCACTTGATGGTTCTTGTTATTCATCAGACGAATTCAAAACGATAGAAGACAAGAAAGAGCCAACGGCAAAAGTCACTAACAAGACGGTTAGTGCTAAAAAGAAAATTGAAAGTGATACATACGATTTGCCCGACGAAAAAACAGAGGGAATGGTTAAGTCTAACAAATACAGACTTTTATTGGCTGAGGACAATGACGATTTGCGAGGTTTGATTAGGGATGCACTAGCTGATGACTTTGAGGTGATCGAAGCTGAAAATGGTGACGTCGCTTCTAAGCTGTTGGATAGTAACGAAGTAGATGTTATAGTGAGCGACATTATGATGCCTGTCAAAGATGGCGTTGCATTCTGTGAAGAGGTGAAAAATAATCTTGAAACTTCTCATATTCCATTCGTTATGCTCTCTGCAAAAACAAGTGTAGAAAGCAAGATTGAGGGAGTAGATTCTGGTGCAGATATCTATTTCGAAAAGCCTATTGACTTCGAATTATTACGAGTTTCACTCAATAATATCTTCAAACAACGAGAACTGTTGCGAGAACATTACGCAAAGAATTACTTTGCTGAAAGTTCTGAACTATCTATGAATGAAAAAGATAATGAGTTTTTGAAAGACTTTATCAGTGTTATAGAAAAGAATATCGACAAATCGGACTTGGAGGTCAACTATATTGCGTCTCAACTTTCTATGAGTCGTAGTAAATTGTACAACAAAGTGAAAGGAATTACGGGCAAATCTATCGTGGAGTTTATTCTCAATTATCGCCTGCGAAAAGCTGCTCGCCTTATTATAGAAGAAGATCTGACCATGCGTGAAGTAATGGTGCATATTGGAATAGAAAGTCAGCCTTATTTTACCAATGCCTTCAAAAAAGAATTCGGAAAAACACCTACTCAATTTGCTAGCGAAAATAAAAACAAGGGCTAAAAAATGTAAATAATGCCCTACAAAGCTTCTATTGTCTCCCTAAAAGACAATTGAGCAAAACATATAGCTAAAAGAGTAAAGCGGCAAAAGGTGGAATAAATACTTTTGGATACTCAGTTTTAACAACTGAATAGATGAGTATATAATTTTGAAACCTAATACCTATGTTTAGAACTGCTATTATTCCTATGCTTTTGGCTGTCGGAATTCTCTTTTCAGCTTGCGCCAATGCGACCAAAGAATCGGCCGAAAAGCGTGAAAATCAACGTCAACTAATAGATGTGATGGAACGTGTGACGGATTGGCAAATTGCTAATTTTTCGTTTCGCACCGAAGGCAATCTGCATGACTATGGCGTAGATGCTTGGACAAATGGCGTATTATATATAGGTATGTCCGAATTTGCTGAAATCGCCAATAAGAGTGGCGAGTACTACGATTGGCTCTACAAATTGGGTTCGGACAATGAGTGGAAAGTTCCAGCGAATTTCAAAAACTACGAAAGATATAGTCTCTATCATGCTGATGAATTGTGTGTTACGCAGTTCTATATCAATATGTATAGAAAATACAAAGAGCCTGCAATGATTGCAGCTACCAAGGAGCGTTTGGATTGGATAATGAGCAATCCTCCAAGCGATGAAATGTCGCACCGAGGAAAACAGTCGTGGACATGGTGTGATGCGCTTTTTATGGCTCCTCCAGTGTATGCTAATATGGCAGAAATAGAAGGAAATCAATCGTATAGAGATTATATGGATAAGGAGTTTGAAAAAACGTACAAGCACTTGTATGACTCCGAAGAACGACTCTTTTTCCGTGACGATAGTTACTTTGGAAAAGAGGAGGCAAATGGCAAAAAAGTATTTTGGGGACGTGGCAACGGATGGGTTGTGGCGGGTATTTCTAACCTGTTGGAGGTGCTTCCAGAGGATGCTGCTCAGCGTGGATTCTACATTGATCTCTATAAAACAATGATGGATAGATTGGTAGAAGTCAGAAATGCTGATGGATTTTGGCATGCAAGTTTATTAGATCCAGATAGTTATCCAGCTCCCGAAACTAGTGCTACGGCAATGATTACCTATGCCATGGCTTATGGAGTGAACAATGGATATTTGGATGCTGAGAAATTTACTCCTTATATTGATAGCTCATGGAAAGCACTTGTGTCGGTGGTCAATGCCGAAGGAAAACTCGGATATGTGCAGCCTATTGGTGCTGATCCAAAGAAAGTTACAGAGGATATGACCGCCGTATATGGAGTGGGGGCATTCCTTTTGGCAGGAACCGAAATCTATAAAATGAATAAATGACAAAAATATATATCATGAAAAAAATCTTAATCACACTCGCAGCTCTGGCTTTTGCCCTCACGGGAATGGCTAGAGATGTTAAAAACTTCAACGATGGATGGTCTTTCAAAAAAGGTCCTTTTGTTGAAAATAAAGGAGTATTTGTAACCGACCATTTGGGTGGAAGGTGGCAAGATGTACAAATTCCGCACACTTGGAACAATAAAGATATGCAAACGGCTCTTGCCAATATGAGTGGAATCAACAACCCTCAGGAGCGTTTCTATACGGGTGAGGCGTTGTATAAAAAGACTTATACGCCAGCTGCTTCACAAAAAGATAAGCGTGTTTTTCTTCGTTTCGAGGGTGTAGGTTCTGTGGCAGAGGTGTATGTAAATAACCAATTTGCAGGAAATCACAAAGGTGCTTATTCTGCTTTTGCTATAGAAATTGGACGCCTCTTGAAGTTTGGAGAAGAGAATGAAATAATGGTAAAAGTGGACAACTCGGAACGTCCCGATGTCATACCAGTAAATCACAGACTATTTGGTGTTTATGGTGGAATCTATCGTGATATTTCGCTCATCGTAACAGATCAAGTTAACATTGCAGTTAATGATTATGCATCACCAGGAATCTATCTATCTCAAGATAATGTGACGAAGAAATCGGCTGATTTGAATGTTAAAATCAAAATAGATAATAAAACTCGTAAGGAGCAATCAATCAAAGTTTTGACAACTATCTACGAAATGGATGGCAAAACGGTGAAAGCTAAAAAAGAAACTCCATACACTTTGCCTACGCAAGGTCGTCAGTTTGTTTCGCAAGACTTCAAAATCAATAATCCGCACTTGTGGCAAGGTCTCGAAGACCCATATCTGTATAAGGTGGTGACCAATATTATTCAGAATGGGGTAGTTATAGACGAGGTGGTTCAACCTCTTGGACTGCGTCATTTCGAACTTCGTTCGCATGAAGGAATGTTCCTAAATGGAAAGAAAGTGCCAATGTATGGTGTTTGCCGTCACCAAGATTGGTGGGAAAAAGGAAGTGCATTGACAAATGCAGAACATGATGCTGATCTTGAGATTATTAAAGAGATAGGTGCAACCACTATTCGTTTTGCGCACTATCAACAAGCAGAGCGTATTTATGCAAAATGTGATAGCATTGGGTTCATTATTTGGGCTGAAATTCCTTTCGTAAATCGTGTTTCTACGCTTGAGGGAGATAATGCAAAACAGCAAATGACAGAGCTTATTCGCCAAAATTACAATCACCCATCTATCTACACTTGGGGATTGCACAACGAGGTGTATTCGCCTGCTGAACAAGTACTTTCGTTGACTGCCGACTTGCATGATATTGCAAAATCGGAAGATCCATATCGCTATACAGTATCGGTGAGTGGATACAATAAAATTGATCAAACGGTGAGCGGAAATGCCGACTTACTGGGTATCAATCAATACTTTGGATGGTATGGTGGCAATATGAGCGACATTAAAACATGGTTGGCTGATATTGAGAAAAATTTCCCAGATCATAAAGTTATTTTCTCAGAATATGGTGGTGAAGCAAATATCTATCAGCAAAAAGAAGAAATTGGAGATAGAGGATATTGCTGTGGATATGACAATAAATATTATGAAACTTTTGGAACAAAATTCCACGAAATTCATTGGGGAGCTTTGGAAAAAAGCAACTATATATTAGGTACATACATCTGGAATACGTTCGATTTTGCAACTCCACTTTCGTCGCAAGGTGGCGTGCATAGTAGAAATAGCAAGGGCTTGGTTACATTTGACCGAAAAGTTAAAA
>JASLEN010000188.1 GCA_030151105.1 Dysgonomonas sp. | reverse complement strand
AATTGGTGGTTTGCTTATGCTAAAAAACAATCAGGAGACAACCCTCACTATGACTATGGACGTGTTAAAGTTGAAAAACAAACTGATGGCACATATAAGATTAAAGATGCTAAGGATGCTGCATTATTTAAAAGTGCGACTATTCAATCTGAGTCTTACAATCTAGGGAAACGCTACTTTGTTGTTGGTACTGATGGTACTAAACACATTGGTCGTGTTGAACCAGAGGTGTATGATGCAAAAGCAAAACGTCAAAAAGATGAGCGTTTCTTAGTATATGCTATCAATAAGATTTCATATCAAGAACAACGTCAACACATGTGGTCGCCAGTTATTTCTCGTCTTTCAGAAATGTATCTCATCAGAGCCGAAGTAAATGCTGAGAAAGGCAATACTCAACAAGCACTCGACGATGTAAATCTATTGCGTGAGCGTGCTGGTATCCCGTTATGGACAACTAGCAATATGGCTACTGCCGAAGCAGGCTCAGCTAAAGACATCAAAAAAATTGTTGAAGAAGAGCGCATGCTAGAATTAGCTTGGGAAGGACATCGCCGCTTTGATATTTTCCGTAAACGTCAAACGTTAGATAGAAGATATCCTGGTGGACATACTTCTGGATCTGCTGGATCAAAATATCACGAAGTACCGTATAACTCTAATGTAGTATGTGAGTTTATCCCACAAGCTCAGTATGATGCATATCCACATAAGTTGGAGCAAAATCCTTATTAATTTTAGAAGTTAAACTTAATCTCAGAAAAGAAATGAAATTATTATCATATATATTATTATCATTCTTACTTCTTGCAACTTATAGTTGTAAGGACAATGATGAACCTTATGTTGGCTATATAAAGGTAGATAGGATTGTCATCGAATCGAATAGTGGAGCCACTGGCACAGTAGTAGCTGACACTGATATATCTGGCAGTATGGAGGTGATTGTTGATGAAGCTGATGCAGAATGGTGCGAAGTGGTTTCTGTAAATGGTAAAGAAATTACTATAAGAACAATTACAGAGAATACAGGAATTAGTGCTAGAAGAGCAACCCTAAAGGTAAAACGAGGATACAGAAGCACTACTTTTACTGTATTGCAAAAATACAAAGGTCAAGAGTATCTTGAATACAATTGGGGTACATGGAAAGCTACAGGATCTGATGTGCAAGCTAGTGATGGAGGAGGTTATCCAAGTCTTTTTACAGATGATCGGACAACGTTTTGGCATAGTCAATATAGTCCAGCATTAGACAAACCACTTCCTCATCATATCACTGTTGACATGCAACAAGAATTAGCAGTTGCTAAAGTTGAGGTTGGGCGTCGTTATTATGCAGCCAATGGGAACAACTATCCTACAGTGAAAACTATGGAAATATATGCTAGTACTGATAATATAAACTTTGACCTAGTAGGTCAGTTTACATTTGCTTTGCCTTGGACAGCCCCTGATGGTACTATAGTAAATGGGAATAGCCCTAAAGTACCTGGTAGCGAAGAAGTCAAATTTGATAAGGTAGTAACAGCACGTTATTTTAAGATGGTTATTACTGAAACAAACAACACAAATGGTACTTGCCAAGTATCATTCTTCAAAGCCTTCGAAAAGTTATAAGCCAAAGGAATTGATTCTTAAGATTAAAAGGTTGATGAAAGAAATTTCATCAACCTTTTTTTTAAACATATCCATCTGAATATAAAGACACTAACATCTTCGCTTACAAAATAGTTAGGAACTCCACTCCCTTAGGCGGTATACTTTTCGAGTGTTTAGTGGGGTACTTTTGAATTATTATTTACAAAATAAAATAAGCTAAATGAAGATTCTTTCTTTGAAATTGACTATTATTGTATACTCTAACACAATAAACAGAATTGGTAATGAATAAATTAAGATTAATGATACTTCTAATTTCAGTATCATTCCTTTTAAAGACCTATAGTCAAGTAACAATAGGAAGTACAGAAAAGCCACAAGAAGGGGTTATATTGCAATTAAACAACATTAACGAAGAAAACAATAGCTCTGTTAATGCGAATAAGGGATTAGGTTTACCAAGAGTTAATTTAACATCAGCCGATAACCTTTTTCCAATGTTTGCGAAAGAAGATGGTTCAGCAAATTCTGACTATAACACCCAAAATAAAAAAGATGTGCAAGATGCACATCATGTAGGATTAGTTGTCTATAACACCAACAATTGTACAATCAAAGGAAAAGGACTGTATGTTTGGGATGGTACAACTTGGGATAAAATTCCTAATGAAGGATTTAGCAGTGGTTTTAACTTTAACAAAACGTATTTTGATTTACCTAGTGGTGCTGATTTACGTTCATTGGAAGCTCAGAGTCTTGTGATAGACTGGCATTTAGACAATAGGAATTTAACATATGATAAAAATAACACTCTGAATGGGGGACTCTCTTTTAGTGGAGCAAATGCTTTGCAACCTACATTCACAACCTCACCAGCCACAATCAACCTATTACCTGATCCACTAAGCATAGATAAAGACTCTCCATGGGTGAGTAAAGAAACTGAATTGGTTTTTACTGATAGTGATTGTGAAGATGCGAAGTATGTAATAACTCTCAACCAAACAAATTTTGCGTTGCAGGCCAATAATGCATTTACAAATAACGTAGCTATCTTTATGAATTCGCAAAAGCAAAACTTTCCGTTGCAAAGTAATGCTGTCTGGAAAACAAGCAAGAGCGACCAAAATGACATATTTGTCTCCACTGAACCTATAATTGGTGCGGTAAATGGGCAAGATATAAAAAATGGGACTTCAGACAACACTTCATTTCAATACACCCCTAAAGTTGGAGAACGACATGATTATCAAACTATTAAATTTGAAGATGCTGAGCAAGTAAAACGTTTTCAGGATATAAATGTTACAATCATGAATTGTGAAGACAAGACTGAGCCAACTCTTGAACAATGGGCCGAACGTCTGGGCTATAACGCTGCTGAAATAACAGCAGTGAAGAATGGTTCTGCTCCACTAGATGGAGGTAGGTCTTCTGTTATAAAAAATGGATATCAACTCCATGTCGATCAGGATGGAAATCTATTTATTTCATCCCAATTTGGATTGGATGCCAAGAGTACTGATGGCACAAATAGATGGATGATTGTAAACCTTTCTGCAAAAAAACTCGAACACACAGGCCGTACAGGAGATGATAAAATAGTACATCAAGAGTTTCACCCTAGTTCACCAGAAGTCATTCTAGGATTACCAACAGCAGGAGCTCTTTGGTGGTGTTATCCTAACGAAGCGACTAGTTCTACTACATACGATCGGATGAATCGCTTGGGACTATTATACAATTGGAGTGCTGCTACTAACTCTAAAGGAACTTATACTCTTGATGGCACATTACTAGACATCAGAGGAAGGGCTACTATCGATGATGGTGAAGACCAATCAACACCACAAACAACTAAAATACAAGGAGTTTGCCCTAATGGTTGGCATTTACCTAGTGATGTTGAATTTACAGAGTTGGAAGAAGAAATAAATGCCAACACAAGTCAATACTCTTTTCTTGTGGATGCAAATGCTACGATTGAAAAAGGGACACTAGGTCGTCGTGGAACTACTCATGGACAAGCTATAAAAGATCCTTGTCCAGTACCAGGTATTAGCTCTGCTCCTAATGGAGCATCTCATGTTATGTCGTCGACAGTCAAAGCAGGCTTTAGTTTCATGTTGACAGGTTATTCTAATGGCAATCATCCTGGTAATTTTGGTATAGATGGATCAATGTGGTCGTCAAGTGGAAGTAAAGATGTAGATGCTTGGTCTAGAAATCTGCGTAACACTCAAGGAGAACTTACGAGACGTACAGACACGAGAAGTTTTATGTTCTCTATTCGTTGCAAAAAAGATTGATGACATTTCTGGGAGAGGATAAGGGTTATTGCCTTAAAAAACTTTATACTATGGCACGATTCATTTCACTCCGAAATTATTTCGTCCAAGTTGTCCATTCGATGGGAACTTTAACGTTTTTGACTTTTCTAATTTCTTTAGCAAATCTTCATTTTCAGCTAACTTCTCAAGCCGCTAAGAGCTTGACCAACAATAAGTTACGAAATATCACCATCAATGGTAATGCGAGCCATAATAGCAGCTTTACCATTCTTCTTTGTTAGATCTTCTCTTTTCAAATAGAAAAGAATCATAAATGTACTTCGTTGTATATTCCCATCAAACTAGTCCCCTAGTTCCTATGCAAAGTGACCCCTTGTAGTTGTTTTCGGAAGAGTGTATTTAAGTA
>JASLEN010000115.1 GCA_030151105.1 Dysgonomonas sp. | reverse complement strand
CACAAATTGACAATATTATATTAGATTTTATTTTCAGTCAACACAAGTGTGTCCGCAAACATACTCAGAAAGTTTCTAAAACATATATTTTATCCAAAAGAATGTAGAAACTGCTATAATTATCCAAAGCAAAATACCAAGCGCAAAGGCATTAGGCCCTGTCCTTTTTACATCTTCCCATTTGATAGATGTACCAATAAAGAACAATGAAACCATCATTCCTTTTTTACCCAACCAACTTAAATGCTCATTAGTTTCGGTCATTCCTGGAATATAGTTCCCCACTAAGATAGCTATAATGAATAGAAGAATAAACCAAGGAATACTTATTTTGGCTGTCGTATTTTTATTATAAAGTGCTAGAATAAAAGCCACTGGAATAATCCACAGAGTACGTGTCAACTTCACTGTTGTACCCACAGCCAATGCCTCGTCGCCATAAGAAGCGCAAGCACCCACCACAGAACTTGTATCATGGATTGCAATTGCTGCCCAATAGCCAAAATGAACCTGATCCATATCCAATAGATGCCCTATAGCTGGAAACACAAAAAGCCCCACAGCATTCAGAACAAAAATGACAGCTAAAGAAAAACTCATTTGCTTTTCATTAGCATTCAACACTGGTCCAAAAGCCGCAATGGCACTTCCTCCACAAATGGCTGTTCCACCCGCAATAAGCTGTCCTGTTATATGCTCTACTTTAAAAGCTTTGGACAACATCAATCCCATAAAGAGCGTAAAGAATATGGATACGAAAGTTATAAGGAATCCTGCCTTACCTGTTTCTATCACCTCAGACATCGACATGGTGAATCCCATACACACCACGGATGCTTGAAGAAGATATTTGGTCAATGCTCCTGTTTTAACGACTGGCGCTCCTTTGTACAAGAAGGCTAAAATAATACCACAAAACAGAGCTATTGGCGCCGAAAAGAACGGAAATAAACAGAGTATAGGTATGATGTAAAATAATTTGGATAGTAATTTTTGCATAAAGCAAATGATTATAATATTAAACGTAACGCTTTGTTTTCCAACTCACGCATCTTACTTTCTTCATCTTCGGTTGCATCAGCAAATCCGCATAAGTGCAACACTCCATGTATAATTACTCGTAGAAGTTCTTCGTTATAGTCTGTGTTAAATTGTTCCGAATTGGATTTCACTGTATCCAAGCTGATAAACATATCTCCCGATATAGTATCTTCCTCAGTATAGTCGAAAGTGATGATATCTGTATAGTAGTCGTGTTGCAGATACTCGTTATTCACTTCCAATATTTTCTCATCCGAACAAAAAACATAAGCAAGTTCGCCTAGCTTTCTGTCATGAGAGCTTACGACCTTGCTTATCCATTCGTTTATTTTAATTTCATCTAATAAAGGCATTTCGACGCCTTCTGTATCGAAAACAATTGACATTGCAGTATATTCTTTAGTTGTAAGGTCTCAGACCTCTTTTATTATGCATCCAAAATAATATGCGGCTATAGCTTGAAAGACCGCTATTTACAATTTGGATTAACTCATTTCTAGATAAGTACCTTACAAATATACAAGTTTGGTTTTACACAGCAATGCCAATTATCGTATTATTCAATGCCCTAGCTTTACTTTTAACGCTTGGTCTATCACATCCAGAAACTCATACATATCCATGTAGTGCTTTCTTTCTAGTTTTTCTTTATAAATCAAAACAGCCATATCTTCGGTCAAATTGCCTGCTTCTACAACCTCTATACAGACTTCTTCCAGCTTTTGACAAAAGTCAATCAACTCTTGATTTCCATCCAATCGTCCTCGATGAGCCAAGCCACGAGTCCAAGCATAAATGGTTGCAATTGGGTTCGTCAGCACTTCACGTCCAGCCTGCCACTCACGATAGTGACTTGTTACTGTGCCGTGTGCAGCCTCAGATTCTACAGTTTTTCCATCAGGAGTTATCAGGATAGAAGTCATCAAGCCCAATGAACCAAAGCCTTGTGCAAGAGAGTCTGATTGCACATCGCCATCATAGTTTTTGCAAGCCCACACAAATCCATCTTCACGCAGAGCAAGCGCCACCATATCATCAATCAAGCGATGCTGATAGGTCAATCCTGCTTGTTTAAATTTATCTTGATAGTTTTTCTCAAATACCTCTTGAAAAATATCTTTGAAACGCCCATCATATTGCTGAAGAATAGTATTCTTGGTGGAAAGATACAATGGATAATTCTTTTGCAATGCCATAGCAAAACATGAATGAGCAAAATCGTAGATAGACTCATCCGTATTGTACATTCCCATTGCCACCCCATCGCCTGTATAATTGTAAACCGTATGTGTTACGGGTTCACTTCCATCCTCAGGCGTAAAGGTCATAGTCAACACACCTTTTCCTTTGGTTACAAAATTGGTAGCTGTATATTGGTCTGCATTGGCATGACGTCCAATCACAATTGGGCGAGTCCAAGAGGACACTAGTCGAGGAATATTTTTGATAATAATTGGCTCACGAAAAACTGTTCCCCCCACTATGTTACGAATAGTTCCATTGGGAGATTTCCACATTTTCTTCAACCCAAATTCTTTCACTCGCCCCTCATCAGCAGTGATAGTAGCACACTTGATAGCCACATTATATTTCTTTGTAGCTTCAGCACTATCTATTGTTATTTGATCGTTTGTAGCATCACGATTTTGAATACTCAAATCATAGTATTTCAAATCAATATCAAGATATGGATGAATCAATTTGTCTTTGATCTCTTTCCACATTATTCTAGTCATCTCATCGCCATCTATTTCCACTACGGGATTGGCTACTTTTATTTTATTCATCTTTGTTCTTACACTTTTTAAATTCAACACTTTCAAAAAACATTAAAAGAGTATCAGCATCTTATAGCTTCAAATCATCCAACCATTTGCCTAGAAGAGTTTTCATCTCATCATGATATTTGAAATCCTCTCTGAATCCCCACCCATGTCCCCCTACTGGAAAAATATACATCGTAGCTGGTATGTTATTTTTTTTCAATGCTCTATAATATAGGATACTATTATCAGTCTGTACCGATTCATCATCATCGCTCAATAGTAAGATTGTTGGAGGCGTATTCACCGACACTTGTCTATCGCACGAAAAACGATACATCGTTGCATCTGATGGTTTTTCACCCAACAGATTTGTTCTCGACCCTCCATGAGTTGCTTTCTGCATCGTTATGACAGGGTAGAAAAGGATAGAGAAATTAGGGCGGGTATTAGTTCGTTTATCTGCATAGTGCGTAGAAACAGAAGCGGCTAAATGTCCACCTGCGGAAAAACCAAGAATTCCCACTTTGTTTGTATCAATGCCTAGTTTATCAGCATTGTCCCTCACATAGCGCATAGCTTGATGCCCATCTTCGAGAGGAATATTCGAGTTCATATTAGGCATTCTATATTTTAAAATAACAGCTGTAACTCCTTTACTATTCAACCATTTTGCTACATCTATTCCCTCGTGTCCAAATGCCAAACCTGCATATCCTCCACCAGGGCAAATTATAACGACTTTGCCATCATCATTCTTTGTTGCTTTGTAGATATGCAACTCTGCCTCGGAAACATTTGTATTCCAATTGCTCGATTTATCGTACTTTTCAGCTTCAGTCAACTTGTTATCAGACGGAGCGCCATTCGCCCAAAGCTTTACAATTTCTTGTGCCGTTGTACTCATTGTAGAAATAATTAAAACAGTAGTGAGTAAAATTATTTTACGAACCATTGTATCCTCTATTAAATTAGTTGTTGTAATTGATTATGACCAAAGATATATAAATTAGATTTGAAAAATAAGTATCATTTTGATTATCTTTGTATATAAACATTGAACATAAGTAAATAAAGTATGGAAACTATATTAAGCGGTATTCGCTCAACAGGAAATCTTCACTTAGGAAACTATTATGGAGCATTGAGAAACTTTACGAGAATGCAACACGAGAACAATTGTTACTTCTTCATTGCAGACTTTCACTCATTGACTACACACCCCGATCCTAAAACACTTCACGCAAATGTGAAAAACGTATTGACCGAATATTTAGCTGCGGGCATCGACCCTAATACTTCGACCATTTACATACAAAGCGATGTGCCCGAAGTGTGTGAGCTATACCTTCTTCTCAATATGCACGCACGCATGGGAGAATTGGCTAAGACTGCTGCTTTCAAAGATAAGGCTCGCAAGAACCCAGACAACGTAAATGCAGGACTACTTACCTATCCAACACTAATGGCTGCTGATATACTTATGCACAATGCAGACAAAGTGCCAGTAGGAGAAGATCAAATGCAACACTTGGAAATGACACGCACATTTGCACGTCGTTTCAATAGTTTCTATGGAGTAGAATACTTCAAAGAACCTGTGGCTTTCAACTATGGAGAAAAACCAATTCGTATTCCAGGGCTTGATGGCAGCGGGAAAATGGGAAAATCGGAAGGTAACTGCTTATACTTGGCTGATGATGCAAAAACATTAGAAAAGAAGGTTAAACGTGCAGTTACAGATGGTGGCCCAACAGAACCAAATTCTGAAAAACCTGAAATCATCGAGAATCTTTTCACTTTCTTACGATTAGTTTCAGACGAAGAAGTAAACAAACACTACGAAGATGCTTGGAACAATTGCTCAATTCGCTATGGTGATTTGAAAAAACAATTGGCTGAAGACATCATCAAAGTAACAACTCCAATTCGTGAACGCATTATCGACATTCAAAACGATGATGCCTACTTACACAAAGTGGCAACAGACGGAGCTGAAAAAGCGAGAGAAAACGCTGTAAAAACATTGAGAGAAGTAAGAGAAATAATGGGATTCAAAAGAATGTAATCTCACATTTCAACAAAATAATGCCCCAATTCTTGCATAAGAATCGGGGCATCTTTTTTCCATTCAGAATCTTATACTCACCTTATATTCATCTTAACCTGAGCTTAACCAACGAACATCTCTATAGAATCTATTTCACTATATCTACAAAAAGTATTACTTTTGCCCTCTCGAAAGGAAAGCCCTTTCCGTGTAGCTTAGGATCAACCACGTAAAAAACAAAGTAATATGATAAAAAAAGAATCCGCACTAGTATTATTTTCTGGTGGGCAAGACTCCACCACCTGCCTATTTTGGGCACTCAAGCAATTTGCTTCTGTCAGAACACTTTGCATCACCTATGGACAAAGACATTCACAGGAAGTAGAAGTAGCACGAGCAATTGCAGAGAAAAACAACATCCCTTTTCAGGTTTTGGATGCCTCCATGATTGGACAATTAGCACCTAGCTCATTAACCAGCGATATAGAGATGGACAAAGAGAAAGGCGAAAGCGATTTTCCAAACACCTTTGTACCAGGCAGAAATCTTCTATTCCTCACTTTTGCAGCCACCATTGCCTATGCGCACAATATTTGCCATATCGTAACGGGAGTTTCAGAAGCCGATTTCAGCGGCTATCCAGATTGCCGTCAGAATTTTATTCTTTCAGCAAATTCTTCAATCAACTTAGCAATGGACAAGAATTTCGAGATTCATACACCATTGATGTGGAGAGATAAATCTGAGGTATGGCAATTATCCGATGAATTAGGCGTTTTTGACCTAGTCAGAAATGAAACATTGACTTGCTACAATGGCGTAATAGCCGATGGATGTGGAGAATGCCCAGCATGTACACTCCGCAATGAGGGATTGAAAAAATATTTAGAAAACAGAAAAACGAAATAAAATGTCAGAAATAGAAGGACTAAGCCTATTGGGCGCAAAAACAGCATACAAAGATAATTATGCACCAGAAGTACTGGAAGCATTTGATAATAAGCATCAAGGAAGAGACTATTGGGTTACGTTCAATTGTCCAGAGTTTACAAGTCTATGCCCTATCACGGGTCAACCAGATTTTGCAACTATTCACATCAGCTACATTCCAAATGTGAAAATGGTAGAGAGCAAGGCTCTAAAACTTTACCTATTCAGCTTCCGAAATCATGGCGCTTTTCATGAAGATTGCATGAATATTATCATGGATGATCTCATTAAATTGATGGATCCACATTACATAGAAGTGGTTGGCATCTTCACTCCACGTGGAGGAATTAGCATTTACCCTTATGCAAATTATGGTCGTCCAAATACAAAATATGAAAAGATGGCTGAAGAACGTTTACTTCGTCATGATCCATTAGGATTGAAGTAAATCTTACTTACCGATATAATTTGACAACATCAGACTATGCAGTTTGATGTTGTTTCTTTTTAATCCTTTTATAAAGTAGAGAAAACCATGTTGGCATTATAATCCCTTTGCAAACAGTCGAGATAGCGATTGCCCACCAAACACCCATAACTCCACCCATTATTGTCCCCAGATACATTGCCAATGGGATACGCAACACATTAAATGAAATACTGATTACGGCAGGCTCTATCGTTCGCCCAATACCATTGAACATTCCTTGCGAGGTAACTTCTAGCATCAGAAATATTTGAACCGTACCCATCACAAAAAGGTATTGTCCTCCAGCATTCATCGCATCTTCGTGCGGCACGATGATTCCAAAAATCTCTCTCCCATAGAAAATGAATGCCAAGCTAACAAAGAAACCTACAACACTTAGAATCTTCAAAGTATAGAAATAGGCTTGCACTCCACGCTCAATCTTTTTTGCAGCATAATTCTGAGCAACAAAAGCACTCAGTGCAGTAGAAAAACCTTGCGAGGTATTCCATGTTATAGCCTCCACTTGTCCACCTGTGGTTTGAGACATCA
>JASLEN010000498.1 GCA_030151105.1 Dysgonomonas sp. | reverse complement strand
GGTTTCGGAGATTGGTTTTGCTCAAGAACTAGGTGCTGAAGTGGTTAAAATTTTCCCCGCAGGAAATGTTGGAGGACCATCTTTCGTTAGCAATGTTAAAGCGCCAATGCCTTGGAGCAATATCATGGCTACGGGTGCTGTGGAGCCAACTGAGGAGAACTTGAAACCTTGGTTCAATGCTGGAGTTGCTTGTGTAGGCATGGGTTCTAAGTTGTTCCCAAGTGATGCTATTAAGGCTAAGGATTGGGGAAAAATTACTCAAATTTGTAAAGAAACTTTTGATATTGTTAAACGAGTGAGAAAATAATTATCAAGACATTAGAATAAAATAGGTCTTAGACCTTAATACCTTAAATCTAAATTATTTACAGATGAATAAAGTATTGAACGTAGCCAATGAAACGATGACTAAATATAGGTGGACGATTTGTGCATTGCTTTTCTTTGCCACAACGATCAACTATATGGATCGTCAAATCATTGGCTTACTCAAAACTGACCTTAGTGCAGAGTTTCACTGGTCGGAGACAGATTACGGCTTGATAACAGGAATCTTTTCGTTAGTGTATGCCGTAAGTATGATTTTTGTAGGCAGTTTTGTTGACAAAGTGGGTACAAAAAGAGGCTATGCATGGGCTATTGGTGTGTGGTCGTTTGGTGCCTGTTTACACGCTGTCTGTGGAATTTTTACCGAATGGTGGACAGGGATTGAAGATGCAAAAGGTTTGGTAGATGCTTCGGGAAGTATCGTGCCTACAATAACTGCAGTAAGTTTAGGTGCATTTATCTTTGCTAGAATTGTCCTTGCAGTTGGTGAGGCAGGAAACTTTCCATCGGCAGTGAAAGCAACAGCGGAATATTTTCCGAAAAAAGATAGAGCATTTGCTACTGGAATCTTTAACTCGGGAGCAAATGTTGGTGCAATTTTAGCTCCACTGTCTGTTCCTTTTATTGCAAGTAAATGGGGCTGGGAACTTGCTTTCCTTATTGTGGGAGCTGTAGGCTTTATTTGGTTGGGCTTTTGGTGGGTATTGTACAAAGAACCTAATTCCAATCCTAAAATGAATAAGGCAGAGCTTGATTACATCAATCAAGATGCTCTTTCTGAAGCAGAATTAATTGCAAGAGGAGAAGTAGAAGCTCCTAAAGAAGAAGTTAAGGAAAAGAGTATATCATTCTTTAAATGTATGAGTTATAGACAAAGCTGGGCGGTGTTTCTAGGTAAATTTATCACCGACGGAGTTTGGTGGTTTTTCCTTTTTTGGACACCAGCTTATCTTGCCGCAGAATTTGGTCTACAGGGTACTGAGATAGCATTGCCGTTGGGTGTGCTTTATACTATTACTGTATTCGGATCAGTTTTTGGTGGAAAGTTTCCTACCTATTTTATAAATAAGGGGATGCAACCCTATGATGGACGTATGCGTGCGATGCTCTTCATTGCTCTGATACCATTGGTGGTGCTTCTGGCACAGCCTTTGGCACATCTCGAGAGTTTGGGCAACTATGGATATTGGATTCCTGTGATTCTGATTGGTATTGGTTGTGCAGGTCATCAAGCTTGGTCGGCAAATATTTTCACAGCGGGAAGCGATATGTTTCCTAAGAAAGCTGTGGGGACTATAACTGCTGCTACAGGTCTTGCTGGAGGGATGAGTTCATTCCTGTTGATGACTATTAGTGGTAAATTATTTGACCATGCCAAAGATGTTTGGGGCGATATTTCGCTTGGATATAGTATCGTATTCGGATATTGTGCTGTGGCATATTTGCTAGGATGGATAGTGATGAAGTCCCTAGCTCCTAAATTTAAACCTATTACAGATTTGTAATTATTTATAAGTTAAATGTTTGAAGAAAAAGAGCTTGAATTTCAGTTAATTCAAGCTCTTTTTTATATAAATGATTCCTTTAATATCTAGTTGCAACATTCAAGAATTCACCATCTTCTATTGCTCTCATTATGTTTGCAGGAGGTCTTTCTTGTGTCAATTCATTTTTCATATATTCCATATAAGGAGCTATATGATCGTAGAATTTGTAGTACCCTTCGCATAGATAATTTAAGCCTTCTTCGCCATCTTTTGTCTTAATAATTCTATTTTTTGGACACTCGCCAGTGCATGCAAATTGATATTTACATTCCTTGCATTGACGAGGAAGTTTGTCATATTTATCGTTCCCAAATTTCACTTGTCTAGGCGAATACATCATATCTAATAAGCTTGAGCTGTGAATGTTGCCTAGTTTATATTCTGGATATACAAAGTGATCGCAGCTATATACATCGCCATTGAATTCCATCACTCCAGCATGACCACATTTTTGTGCAAAGATGCACATTCCAGGAGATACACCTACCCAATTAGCCAATGCAGAATCGAAGATTTGGAGGAAAATTTTCCCCACATCTTGTTTCACCCATTCATCAAAAATGGCAATTAAGAAGTCTCCCCATTTGCCAGCGGGTACATTCCAAGGCGCCATTTCGCCATCCATGCGCTCCACAATAGGAGCAAATTGGATATGTTGCACACCAATACTCTTGAAAAAATTGTAGAATTCGAGAGGATAATCCACATTATAATC
>JASLEN010000304.1 GCA_030151105.1 Dysgonomonas sp. | reverse complement strand
AGCACTCTTTAATTGTTAACAAACCTTTAAAGAAGAACATTATATCCAAACAATCAAACAATACTTTTTCCTTTTTTCAAGGGGGCACTTTCCGTGGGAAGAAGGGGTCATTTTGCTTAGGAATGACTGCTCACTTTAAATGGGACAAAGGGGGGCAATTTGAGTGGGATTTTCCACTTGTGCTTTTAAGTATAGTATTCTTATAAAATTAGCCAAGTCTTCCTCTTCAATACAGACACTAATTGCTATGGATAAATTATCTTCAATTTCATTTAACAATCTGTAATCTTTCCAAGCTTGTTTTACCCAACTAAGAGTAGTTTTTGAAATTATTTTTTTATTGTCTCCAACTAACCTCAAATGTTTGAAGTAATTTCTATATGACTCGTCATCAGTAATATTCTCTTCGTAATACAAAGATAAAGCTGTATTAAATAAGTCTTTTAAGTCTGCGGTTTTTAATAATATAAATTCTCTGAAGCTATTATGAAAAAGAGTAAAGTCTCTAGCGTCATTTACTTTTAAGAGATGACTGAGTTTATCTATTGTTTCTTTAATATTTACTCTATCAACAATAATTTTGGTAAAACCTAATATTTTCTCAATTTTCTCAATGCTAGTCGGCTCTTTTCGATATGCAAGAACTGCTAATATCCATCTAGAATCCTCATGATCTACAATTTGATTGAACAAATACTCATGATAAGTATTGATTTCGCCATTAACTAGTTGAGGCAACTCATCTATGACAGAAGTGTAATTATTATTCTCTTTGTTAATCAACAATTCAGTAATGTAGTGCAAGTATAAGGGAATGCCACTTGATATTATTTCTATTCGTTGGATTAAATTTTCTGTAGTTTTGATCCCTCTAAGAGAAAGATATTTGCATATCTCTTTTTGTCCAAACACAGGAACTTTTATATATCTCAGCGGATTATTGCTGATTTCATTAAGTACAGAATTTGATAAAACTCTTTTATATTGAGAACTCAATATGATAAATATATTCGAAGGTAGCTTTCCTTTTATTTGATTTAATAATGAATCTTGTTCAAATGCTAAATTCCGATGAACATGGTCAAGACCATCAATAATAAATACAATTTTCTTAGAACTTGTTCCTAATTTGGCAATATACAGATTGAGCTTTTCTTCATAATTTTCAGAATAACGATTTGGAAGATCAACGTCTGGAAAATTTTTCTCGATAGCTATACACATGGATTTTAGAAAATATTGAGCCTTGTGTCTTAATTCTCCAAAATTTGTATTTTGATCAGGAATAAAACAATAGTAGGAGAAAACGATATCAAAATTTTCTTGTTTAAATTTAGTCAGAGCAGTCGATTTTCCCACTCCAGGAGCCCCTTCAATAAAAATATAACCACCATCAAGCTTTTCTAATGCGACATTAATTTGAGAAGATAAATTTAGATTTGGTATATAAAACTTTTCAGATACCTTAAAGTAATGGGATAATTTGTCTTCGAACCGGTTTAAAATACCTAATTCTTTAAGAACAATTTCTTTAGTGATTTTTTCTCCACTAATACTCCATTTAACAACACAATCTAAAAGTTTTTCAAAGAGTCTATTTTCTAGGCCAAGCCTTTCTAGCTTTAATTTTATAATTGACTGTACTTCATCTAATTTTTCTTGATTAAAAGAAAACACTAAAGATTTGAGAAATTCATTAAAATCTAGATCTGATAAGTTAGACTCTTCTTGTATAATTTGAAGTGTCGTTTCGTATTCCTTATAATTTGATAGTTGGAGTAAACAATCTTCCACCCTCTGCAAGGGGATAATTATATTTTCAATTAGCTCTTTAAGACTGTGGTTAATTCTTTCACTTGGGCGTTTTTGTACGCCTATCCTTTTAGTTGTATACAATATTATTGATATTTCTTTATCAACAGTATTAATGCTATTATATCCCTCTGCTAATTGCTTGAATATAGATTTACCTTGAGCTTTTTGAGGAGTTAACAAATTATATATTGTGTAAGATTCCGTTTCATCTTCTGACCATTTAATCTGATAAAACTCAACTTTAGTTTTGTGGTAAACTATTATGTCATCAATATGATTCCCTTTTTCATAGTTTTCCAACTCAATATGTGTTATATCGGTATTGAATAGAAGACTATCCAGTATCTTTAATGCTGCTATATTATTTTGATAGTAAAATCCTGCTTGTGCTGCTGAACCCTTCATAGTATACTTTGCTAAATAATAATCTTTGAATAGATATCTATTTAAAATAGATATCTATTCAAAGATAGTGATTTTATTCAAAGAAGATTAGTAGGTATATTACGCTTTTACAGGCGTAAAAAATGAAGTCAATTTAAAGATGATTAAGCTAAACTCAATCATTCTATGTCGGAGTTGATAAATATTGGTTATATAAGGTTTATTTTGTAACTTTGCAGTCATTAAGTCGCTCTTTAATCTAGTGAGGAAATTAAGCAGATCTAAGAACCAAACTGGTTTCTAAATCGTTACCTATTGAGAAGTAAAAGTGGCATAATCTACTGATTAATAGCCGACAAGAGTTTCAATTATATCTTGCTGTGTGAACTGTTACAAGTTGCCACTTCTCTAGTATTTCAGTTTGCTTAGTTCCCCCTTTCGTCATAGAGATAGATACTTTATCTTTCAAATTAGCTAGCTTTGCAATGTCTTTTAGATAATCATTCATCTTCTGATTACTAATTGCTTTAGGAACTTCGTTGTCATATTTAGCAACTATGTCTTTGATTGTTTTATGTAATGGAATAATAACAAATTCGCCTGTTTTCTCTGTTTTGACTTTTAGTTGTGTATCATTGTTGATAAAATTATCTGTTGAGATTTGAGACAAATCAGAGAATCGCAAACCAGTATAACACCCAATGATAAATAAATCTCTAGCCTGTTCTAACTTCTTAATGTATGATAGATTGAGTTTGTAGATGTTTTCTATCTCTGTTAGTGTTAGATATATTTTGTCTGTCACTTCTTGTGTTTTCTTAAAGCGAGAGCTTCTAAAGTCAAAGTTTGTAGTAAGTTTTCTTTCTACTGCTTCATTCATAAATGTTTTGATATGTTTGATATATCCTCCAATAGTGTTTTCGGAATATCCTCTATTGCGTAGATAACTAAGATAGTTTTCGTAGAAATCTAAATTTATATCATCAAAAGATAGAGTTTTCCTACAATCAGCACAATATTCTTTCAAGACTCTTCGAGCTTGCTTATAATGGATGATTGTTCCTTGTTTCTTCGTAGAATTAGTAATCAGTTCATCAATAAACTCAAAAAGAGTCAATCCTTTTATTACATTTTGCTTCTCTGCTAGAGTATTATTTAGCTCTTCTCGCAATAATTTAGATGTAGGAATAATGTTATCGTTTACAAGCTTTCGATAAATAGAATTTACAATATTCTCAATGTTATTTAATCGAGCATTAAATTCGGGATATTCGGGAAAAGATTTTGTTTCTTTCACTCGTTGTTTTTCAGCATTCCAAAATTTAGGATGTATCTTTTCATTAAAGGAATATTTTAGTCGCTGATTATTGAAGCTGAAAAGAAGATAAATTAAAGTTTCATCTTTGCTATTGGGTTCTTTAAGTACAAATTTTGCTGTTGCCATATTGGATAATGTTATTTTCCCCAAATATAGATATATTTCTCAGGGGACAATACAGGAGACAGAATAATTTGCTTTGGTGGTATTTGGTGAAATCTTTTGAGTCTCTTGGTTAGATGTAATGTGTTGATATATAGGTTTAATTAGGTGTTGTTTGATGTCGATAAATGTCAAACATGATGCACCTGGCAGGGTCACAATTTAATAATAAAAACGTTGTAAGTTGAAAAGCTTGCAACGTTTTTCTTTTCTGCTAATACGATATTCTTGAATAACTATTATCAAAAATCTATTTTGATGGTTTATTTATCTTCAATATAATGAGGTCTTGCAGCTCTTAGACCAAATGTAGTCATTACAGCTATCATTGCGAGTAGGAAATAGAGAGACGAATTCCATGATATATCCAAATCGTGTAGCAATCCAAATATAGGAGGTCCAAAGGCTGCAATTAAATAACCAATAGATTGTGCCTTTCCTGATATCTTAATTGTGCCATCCATCGTTTTACTCTTGAGTGAAAAGAATAGAATAGATAAACTGAATGCTAATCCGCTAGCTATTCCTATTATTGTAGCAGTTATGTATATATATTCGGCTTTGAAGATAGTGAGCATTGCAATGCCACTAAACATGAGTATGCCTACAATATAAATCATAAGTTTCTGATCTTTCATCTTTGTGGCAATAATAGGGCTGACAAACATAATAGGGAGCATAGCTAATTGTATAACAGAGAGAACTATACCAGTCTGAGCTTCTTGCATACCATAATCTATCAGAACAGTTGGTAACAAAGCAACCAAGCAATAATATACCAATGATTGTATTCCCATGAAAACACTGATATTCCATGCTTGTTTAGAACGGAACACATTGAACGTGCTTTTCTTTTTTTCTACATTCTTAGCTATTCCTATTTTATTCCTACTGCCTACAATTGTCTCTAAGCAGATAGCTATCAATGCTAGAATGCCCCAAAAAGTCCAGATGCCCAAAGAGCCTCTCCAGCCTAGTTCTGTCCACTTTCCAATACTGATGCTCATTCCAGACGCTACAGCAGCTATAAGGTTCATGGCCACAGCAAAAACGCCAGTCATAACTCCTACCTTATTAGGAAATATTTTTTTGATATAAGCTGGAGTCATCACATTACCAATGCAAATTCCAATACCGATAAGAAATGATCCAAAGAACAGAAATAAGGAACCGTCATAAACCCGCAAGTATAGACCTAAACTCAAAAATATAAGTGAATAGATTAAACTATAATTGATATTTGTTTTAATACCTATTTTGCTAATTAATACCGAACAGCTTGCAAAAACGATTAGAGGAATGGATGTAAGTAAGCTCCCTTTGAGGGTACTTAAATTAAACTCAGTGAGAATCTCACTCAAGACTGGACTAACGGCTGTCATTGGAGAGCGAAGCCCGCCAGCAATTAATATAACTACAATTACACTAAGGATCGAAAAACCTATTTTGTTATTTTTACTCATTATAAAATCTATAATTTAAATTAAAGGACAAAGATAAGTTTGTCGTTTTTATTATTTTTGCCATAAACAGTATATGAAACGACAAAATGAGGAATGGTTTGTTAGAAAAAGAGCCACAAAAAACGGCAGACGATATTAGTGCTGATGCTTATGTCTGGTTTGAAGATAGCTGGGAGCATGAAAAGGAACCACATACGCATCGATATTATCAATTGACTTATGTAGATGAAGGATATCAATATTTGCATATCAATGAGAAAATATATTTTGTTCCTCAGAATCATATTATTCTCATTCCATCGTGCACTTTACACAAAACGAGTTCCGATTCACAATCTGTTATACTGAAGGTAATGTTGTTCAAATCACCTCCTGTATCAGCTTTTTATCAAGATGTACAAGTCTTTTCAGCTCCTCCAGTGCTTCGTGAGATGCTTATGTATGCAGCTAAATGGAATCAACAAGCTGAAGAGGACGAAGAGCAGTCAGCATTCTTGCGTGCCATTCTTATTAGTTTGCCACACTTCTATCAAGAGAATGACTTTTTAGAAATTCCTATCCCTAAAGATAAGCGCTTGAGTGTTGTTTGTCAATACATCAATCAGAATTATAAATACAATGTGGATACAGAAGTCTTAGCGAATTTAGCTAAGATGTCGGGGCGTAGTTTGCAGCGCATTTTTAAAAGTGAGACAGGTATAACTCTAAAAAAATATCTACAATTGATTCGTATTCTGAAGAGTATAGAGTTTATTGATACCAAACAATATACTTTGACAGAGATTGCATATCTAGTTGGTTATAAGAGCTTATCAGCCTTTACGAATTCTTATGTCACTATAATGAAAACTCGTCCAAAAAGAAAATAAGAACTTTGTAGAATATAAAAGAAGTGCAAAAGAGATATGACTCTAATGCACTTCTTCATTTGTAAATTAAAATAAGTAGTGTGAAATTTTAATCTACATTCTTTCCATATTCTTGATACATCATAAATAGGTGTGCTGCTGACCAGCTAAAGTGCGGAGCTTTTAGACGCTTTCCTGTACTTGTTTCGTAATTCTCATGGATAGCTCCATCCTCATTTAACCCTACAAGACGAGTAAATACTTGATCTGTATAGGTATCGGCCTCTTTGATGTAGCCATATTTACGTAGTCCTGAAATTGCAAAATACACTTGGTCTAGCCAAATAGGTCCTCGCCAATAACCATTGGGAGTAAATTTTGCATTGTCGGCAGCCACAGTAGGAAAAGGAATATAGGTGGAGAATTTAGTGGTGTCAAACATTATTTTCACAGTTTCCTCTACCTGCTCAGGTGTTGCTATCTTAGTCCACAAGGGTGTCCATCCTTCTGGTCCTTGCTCTCTTATGAAATCACCATTTATTCTTTTGTCATAGAAGTAACCATCTTTAGAGTCAAAGAAGTAATTGCGTATTTGTTCGCTTCTGTTTTCAATATCAAAAGTTTCACCAAGCAAGTCTGCCATTTGTTTAAGTAGAGTTTGTTCGTAGCAGAGATAAGCATTTAAATCTACAGACTCTTGATCAAAACTCCATGCACCATCACTATTCTTTAGCATCTGAGCATCATCGTATCTCACTGCATTATCCATTCCACTTTCCCATTTGGCAGCCTCTAAAGTACCGTCTGTTGCTCCAAACTCACAAATTCCATTGCCATCGTGATCTCTATACTTATACCACCATTTGTGATATTTCAAAAGCTTAGGATACATTTCGGCTATAAAATCTTTGTCTCCAGTCGTTTTATATATTTCATTCACAGCCCAAGCTGCTAGCGGAGGTTTAGAATCACGCCAATTGTTTTCGTTAATATCAGTGTAAATACAATCTGCTATCATGCCCTCTTCGGACTGATAATCGAACATTGTACGAATTTGATTCTTGGCCAATGTTGTATCTATGTGAGCAAGTGCTACAGCATGTTTCCATGAGTCCCATGCCCAAAATCCGACAAAATAACCCATTGCATGAGATGGAGCAACTCCGTCATGATGTAGCGCATCTTTGGGACTCAACCAGTTGCTCATCAAAGTCATTATGGTTTTTACCATAATTCTGTTATAAGCTTCGGGCATGTCAGAGCGGAGGTTATTTGTGATATATTTATTCCAGCGATTTGTAGCTTGTTGATACGTTTTATCTGAGCTCTTAAGAATATTGGCTACAATCTTTTTGTCAGCATTTAGATATTCTTTTTCAGAATTGAAGTAGGAGATAACAACATCTACAGCAAGTGTCTCTTTTTGCATATTCACAACATACTGCTTAGTGCTTAAATCTAATTCAATGTTTACATCTTGAGGAAATGTAACAACGACCATTTCGCCCCCTTTAAGTTTGTATTCAACAACATTGTTTTCGGATACAAAAGTTTCATCCTCTCTAACATTCATAGAGCCTGTGAGTTGGTAGATAACTTTTGTGTCAGTTTTGCATTGTAGAAGCGCATGTTTAGAATCTACAAAGACAAGATGTTGAGAAAGAGAAATGGAACTTGCGGATGAATGAATAATTGCTTTTCCTGGATAATAATTGGCATCCACTTGTACAAAGTCGGAGGGCTGAATATCAGCAAAACCAACTTGAAGAAATGACTGACTTATCCAACGTCTATTATCCAAATCAAAAGGACCACAAAAGCCATTGATTTTGGATTCGCTTTCGGGTATCGTAAAACCCATCCAAGACCCCTGATCTGTAAAATAGCCTTGTCCTCGTATCGGCTGTTCTTGTGCGGTATGTGTTATATTCAATAATTTAGGATAGTGCAGAGTAATATCCTCAGACGTGCTCTCTTTGGGAGAGCACGCTGAGAATAAAACAGTGACACAGATTAACCTAAAAAATGTGTTTCTTATTTTTTTCATTATTTAATTATTTGTAATGTTTCTTGCTTTCGTTCACTAAATCGCTATTCGTATTCACTGGTATAATTGTGAAACCATAACTCATTTTTTCTGGAGTGATAGTATATTCTGGATGCGTCTGAGCACCCCAAGTATTATCTCCACCTACTCCCATTTGCTTGTAGTCGATGTTTACCCATACCATATCTTTCTTTTGAATGCTGCCGCCATGTTTTCTCTCGATGTTAAAAGGAACGTAGTCAATATCTTCTAGTGGAAAATTCCAAGCACTAGCGTTTAGCTCCTGTTTTCCTTTGAAGAGTAAACCTTCACCGCTTTCATTTTGAAGAGCAAACCAGCGTACATCAGATTTATTGGCTGTCTCTTGTGGACGAATATAGGCTTCAAATTGGCTCCAAACATCCATTTTATATAGGTCGATGTTCGCAGAAGTTTTTCTATCCCAATAGTTTTCGTGAGGACCTCTACCAAACCAAGTCATCTGATCATATTCTGCATTTAGAATCATATACATACCCACTCTAGGTATTTGTGGCAAGTCTCCACGTTTTACATCTAGCGTGTAGCTAACGTCAACTACACCATTGGCAAATACCAAGTAGTCTATTAAGATTTTAGAATCTTGCTCTTTCAGATTGTAGATAACAGAGACTAGAGTTTGATTTCCTTTAGGTGTAGTTTTAATACTCTCTAAAGTCATGTTTTGAGTTGCTTCTTTCCATGTAGCAGCTCTTATTCCTAGTTTATTGGCAACATCATTGTCAGTCAGTGGACGCCAGAAATTTGGCATTAAACCTGATTTTAAGAATTCTCTTCCATTGTGTTTGAGTGAAAGAAGTTGACCATTGTCTTTTGAAAAACTAACACCAAAACTTGTAGATGAAATGTGTATAGCATCATTCGTCTCTTTCTGCTCCAATGTTCCAATTATCGTTTCCGATTTTTTCTCAACCCATTCTGTAGGGAGTAAGAATTGCTCTTCGGCTACTAGATGCCCTTGTGGAACTAAAGGATGATTACCCCTGTATTTTGCATGGATATGAAGGAAATACTCGGTTGCAGGTTGAACCGATATATTAGGTATCTTCAAATCTACACTGCGAGTCGTGTGTGCTTCTAGTCCTTTAACATCAAAAGAGTGCTGAGCAATTGTTTTACCATCAGCCTTAATTATCATCTCGAAATCGAAATCATCAAGATTGATAAAGTCATGTCTATTAGTAATATCTATTTTTCCATTCGTGAATGGTGTAGGCTCAAAATGTATGGGTTGATATACTTTTTTTACTTCCCAAATATGAGGAGCGAGTAATCTGTCTGCTCTAACCAATCCATTGGCACAGAAGTTGGAATCATTAGGGATACCTACGAATCCCATATCTCCACCATACGCCCAAATATCATTTCCTTCCTCATCTTTAGACTTTAGAGTTTGATCTACCCAATCCCAGATAAAACCTCCTTGAAGTTGATCATGCTCCCATATTAAGTCCCAATAGTCTTTTAAATTTCCTACACTATTTCCCATAGCGTGTGCATATTCACAAAGAATAAGTGGACGAGGTTGCTTGATGTTTACAAACTCTCGCAAGTTATATACTCTTGCATACATAGGGCAGTAAATGTCAGATACACCTTCTCGTCTCGATCCTTCGTATTGCACTGGGCGAGTATCAAATTCTTTGAGCCAATTATACACTGCTTCGAAGTTTTTCCATATCCTGATTCATTTCCTAGCGACCAAGTTACGATAGAGGTATAGTTCCTGTCACGTCGAGCCATGCGTTCTATTCTTTCTTGAAAAGCATGTAGCCAGTTGTCTTCGTTGGCTAGTGTACGTAGCTTAACAAGCTCCATTCCATGAGTCTCTAAGTTAGCTTCATCTATCAAGAAAAGACCGTATTCGTCACATAGTTCATACCAACGTTCTATATTTGGATAGTGGCTACACCTTACGGCATTGATATTAAAAAGTTTCATCAATTCAATATCTTTAATCATACTTTCCTCTGTAATGGTACGTCCTGTAACACCATCATGTTCATGCCTGTTTACCCCACGCATGATAACAGCACTACCATTTACCAAGAACTGTCCATTTTTCATTTCCACCTTTCTAAAACCAAAGCGATGCGAAAATGATTCGCTAGCTTTTCCACCTTTTAGGGTTGTTACATTTAATGTGTAGAGGTTTGGTGTTTCAGCACTCCATGATTTAATATTGGGGAATGCTTTGGAAAATGAAATAGAGGTTTCTTTAGCCGCTAGTCTTTTTGTTTCTTGGTATATTACTTTTTTACCATCTAGGATTTCTATCTGAATGTCATTTCTATCAGCCTTGTTGAGTATAAGGTCTAGAGAGAATAATCCATCTTTATAGTCGTTCGTGAGATCGGCTTTGAGTATAAAATCATCTACTCTAACTTTAGGGCGAGCAACCAATGAAACGCTACGTTCTATACCACTATACTTCCAATAGTCCTGTCCTTCGAGATATGAACCATCACTATAGCGATATACTTCAACAGCTAAGTCGTTCTGCCCTTTTGTGAGATGTTTTGTGATATCAAACTCTGCGGGTAGGCGGCTATCTTCACTATATCCTACAAGTTCTCCGTTTACCCAGCAATAGAAAGCAGATTCAATTCCTCCAAAACGAAGAATTATATCCATATCTTTCCAGTTCTCGGGAATAGAAAAATTGTGTTTGTATGAACCTACAGGATTATAATCAGTGGGCACGTATGGAGGTGTTGCAGGAAATGGATACGCCACATCTGTATAGATAGGTGCGTCAAAGCCTTGAAGTTCCCAACTCCCAGGAACTTTTATATTTTTCCAATTCGATATATTGTAATCTTTTTTGTAAAAATCCGAAGGTCTAGAGTCAGGATTTTTAGCATAGTGAAATTTCCAAACGCCATCTAACGAGATGATGCGTTCGTTAATTTTTGAACGGTCTGCTGCATCTTGCTTCTTTGCATAGGGTACAAAATGAGCATTGATGGGCAATCTGTTGACTTGGTTTATTTGTGGATTTTGCCATTCTTTATCTGCGTGAGCACTCTGTCCGTATGCCATAACTGCACACAAGATAAAGGAGACAAACAATGTGATTTTTTTCATTCTATTTTATTTTTTAGAGTTATAGATAACAAAAGAAGGTGACCAAAAAGGGTACACATAGATCTAGTGTAATACCATGAAAAATGGCAATGAGTACAAACTCAGAGCCTGAATATTTAGTAATAATGGGTAGGGTAGTATCCATCGTTGTTGCTCCTCCTGCCGAGATAGGAGCAAGCTTTCCAAAGTACATAACTAATAGAGGGGCAGAAAGTAGAGTTACTAATTCTCTTATTATATTAGAGACCAAAGCTATGGTTCCTAGTTCTGCTCCTTTATATTCGGTGATGAAAATGCTTGATAATGAATAGTATCCAAACCCAGATCCTACAGCCATACACTCAAAAGCGCTATATTGAGGAATCGCTATACTTATTATAGCACAGCCTAGTAGCGTACCTACGAGCGTAGCTAAAGGTACAAACACTATTTTGGGCTTTGTTTTTTTTAGGGTGTTGATCGTTTCTTTGTCGTAGCCAATATTGAGTCCTACTAAGAACATTAAACCATATAGAATATAGATGCTAAAGTCGTTTTGAAGCACTATGTCTGGCAATATATTAAAGTAGGCTGTGATACAACCAACCACAAAGAATCCCAATATGATAAGACTACCTTTCATACAATTAATTATTTTATTCAGATGATATCTGTTTACTTATTGAAAAAGCGATTATACACTAGCCATGCAAGAAGAACACTTCCTAAAATAGCAGCTAAGGTGATAATAAGCGCTTGCAATCCAATAGTGGAGAGGTTAGATATTATGATTTCATTTTTGCCTACTGATATTCCAAGAAAAAAGAGTAGGAGGAATATAAATCCTGTTATCAGTTTTCCAATGTAGGAGATGTTTGGTATGCGTCGCAGGAAATATCCTGCGACTATACCAGTTATCATTATTCCAAAGACTATAAACATCTTTTGCTTTGCTAATTTTTTTATCTATCTGTACCTTCTCTCTCAAGTTGAGCTCTAAGTGCAGCATTGGTGCTTATTTCTCGTTGAGGAATAGGGTAGAAGTTGTGTTTAGCTGGATCAAAGCCTGTTCTGCCAATAGCTTGAAGTGCCTCTTTAGTTTTTCCCCATCTTCTGAGATCGTAGAAACGTGTATTCTCAAGAGCAAACTCAACAATACGTTCATGCTCTATTTGTGCTCTCACCTCAGTTTGTGATGTACCTTTCATATTAGGCATATCTGATCTTTTTCGCACCTCGTTGATAAGAGGAATAGCTGATGCAGGCTTGTTTTGTTCGTTATATACTTCTGCAAGCATCAACTTTACATCTGCATATCGCATTAGAGGCACATTGATTGCACTTGTTCCCTTGTTAAGGTCTTCTACAGTCGCAGGCAGATATTTACGAAACTCTACATATTCTACTTTGCCTGATTCAGGCTGCTTGAAAATATTATCAAAGTTGTATCCATATACCATTTCGGTTGATGGGTCTCTGTAATAGTCATCATCAAAATAGATTGTTTTGTAGGCTCTTGTATCGTATCGCCCTGTGGTTGCAATCTTGCCTTCTTTTTTGAATTCTTGTAGCAATCTTAAACTAGGTTTGATACATGCCCAACCATTGAGCTGGCTACAGCCTACAAACTTATGTAGTCTATGTTTATAGAATGCTCCACCATCAGTATTGTCAGAAAACTGAATTTCGAATATAGATTCAGTGCTATTTTTATTTGTCCCATTAAACATTGACAACATATTATCTACTAGCTTATAGCCCTCTACTTTGGTAAATGCTTCTTCAGCCTTCTTCAAGTACTCTTCTTTTTTTGCTGGTTCTTCATACGCTCTCGTTAGATAGGCATATCCAAGATAGGCAAAGGCAGCACCTTTAGTAGCACGCCCTAGACGCTCTGCTGTTTGCTTAAGAGGTAGATTCTTTTCAGCATCAATAAAGTTTTGAATAACAAAATCCCATCCCTCTACTCGTGGAGCAACCTCTTGATCTATATCTTTCTCACTGGTAATATACTTATTACGTAAGATTATTCGTTCCCAATTTAAAAGCATTTTCAGATGATAATATCCTCTCAGGAATGTAGCTTCTGCAACTATTTGATCTCTATATTTAGCATCCATATTTTCGATGGTAGGCACTTTCTCAATTACTTGATTGCAGTGCATGATACCACGATAGGCATCTTCCCAATAAACTACAACTTGAGTGTTGGCATTGTTGTATGTAAATTCAACAAGCTGCATCCAATCAGTATAGTTGTAGGCATCTGCCCCAGGGCTTATCATGTCTTCTCTAAAAGGTTCTACTGTATATCTTACTTCTCCAAAAACATACTGGTCGTTACTACTTTCTAGTTGCGAATATGCTGTAGCTAGCGCAGACTCTGCTGCTTCGGTATTGATCCAGAAGTTGGCAGATGTTTGCTCGTCTGGAGATGCTTGATCCAACAAGTCGGAACAAGCTGAAAATATCAGAAGCGAAGCTGCTACTATTATATTGATATATTTTTTCATTGTTCTGTTCTTTTTTAGTTAAAATGTAAGTTGCATTCCAAATGTGTAAGAGCGAGTGAATGGGAATACAAATCTGTCTAGTCCAGTATTCAGAATAGTGGTTGCAAATTCAGGATCTGTACCATTGTACTTTGTCCATGTCCATAGATTTTCTCCGCTGATATAGAATCTCAGATTTTCGGTTCTTATCATTTTCAGCACATTTGCTGGTAGCGTATATCCTAGTTGTACCTGTCTTAGACGGATGAAGTCACCTTTCTCTAAGAATCTGTCTGACTCTCTTTGATTGCTATTTGGGTCACCTAAGATAGCTCGTGGCATGCTTGTACCTGTATTGTCAGGTCTCCAAGCATCTAGTGTTGTTGTCAAGAAGTTTGAACCACTTGCCATTCCTTCAAAGAAGTATCTGTTTCCATTATATAGTTTATGTCCCCATCCACTACCAATGATTGCAGAAAAGTCAAAGCCTTTGAATGTTGCTCCCAAATTCACATTAACTTCTACCTTAGGCATACCTGAGCCCATAAATACTTTATCATTGTCATCAATAGCCCCATCGCCATTTACATCCTTGAAACGAATGTCTCCAGGTGCAGCATTAGGTTGAAGTAGTTCTCCTTTCTCATTTTTGTGAGCTTGAACTTCTGCATCTGATTGGAAGATGCCATCAGTCTTGTATAGGAAAAATGCTCCCACAGGTTGACCTTGTTGGGTTCTGTTGACAAAGTGAGCATCTCCACGATTTAGCCCTGATCCCTGATAGAACTGAGTAGCATCTGCCATTTTTGTCACTTCATTTTTAAGATATGAGAGGTTCATTCCTACATTATATCCTACTTCGCCAGCTTTGTCTGCATAGTTTATATCAAACTCAACTCCATTGTTTTTCACCTTCCCTACGTTCAATATTGGTGTAGCCAAACCTGCAGAAGGTGCAAGAGGTTTTTGAATAAGTAGATTATGAGTGGTGTTGCTGTAGTAATTGATTGCTCCATTTAATTTATTGTTGAAGAATCCGAAATCAAATCCTACGTTGATAGATTCTGTGGTTTCCCACTTCAAATCTCTATTTTCAAGACCTGACGCAATAGAACCTAACCAAGGGTTGCTTCCTGCTCCTTGAACACTGCCTAGCCAATTGTTATTAGATGTGCTGATGCGAGCATGAGAATCATAATTGCCTAGTAATACCTCGTTACCTAGTTTCCCCCAACTAGCTCTTAGTTTCAAGTTAGAAATAGCATCCACTTTTGGGAAGAATGCTTCTTCATTGATACGCCATCCTGCAGCAAATGACGGGAATGTTCCCCATCTACTATCAGCTCCAAACTTAGACGAACCGTCACGACGAATTGAGAATTGGAATAAATAGCGTGATCCAAATGTGTAATTGACACGTCCGAAATAAGACATTCTATTGTATTTATATTTTGATCCTGTGCCAGAGAATGTTCCTCCACGACCAGCATTGATAGTCATAAAGTCTTGGTTAGGAAATCCAGCAGGTTCATCTGAAAACTTCAGAGCTCCATTTTCAACAGAATAAACCGTTTTCTTACCTTCTACGGCTACTGTGTTCCATGAAGACTGCTCCTTGTTCATAGATGTACCTACCATTAGGTTGAAGCTGTGTCCATTGATATCTTTGTTGTATGACAACACATTATCAAATGTTTGCTCTTCCCAGAAACCTCTAGCTTCGCTATAAAAAGGGAACTCTACTGGTGATTTTGGATCAGCAACAAATTTGCGGGCGTGCTGATAGGTTTGATAGTTATTTCCTCTATAACCATAACTCGTTCTAAAGTTAAGTCCCTCAATGATATCTACTCCTACAGCAAAATTACCATCAAAGTGTTGCCTCTTTTGCCATCCAGTTCTGTTCTCTGTATTGGCAATGGGATTGATATTACTTGGCATATCGCTCCACAGAGATGTTAGTCCATAACCTCCTTCTGCATCTTCGTTATATACAGGGATGAGTGGAGAAATCATATAGGTATCCATCAATATGATATTGGAATCTGTTTGTTTGCTCGCTCTATAACCTAGGTTAGCATCAATAGAAAAGATATTCTTTTTGGTGCTTATTTTGGTTCTCACATTTTGCTTGATGAAGTCATTGTTGATAAGAATACCTTTATCATCAGTGATATTTCCAGATAGAGCAAACTTAGTGTCCTTAAGTCCTCCTCGTATTGATACACTTTGATTGAGCGAAACTCCTGTACGGAATACCTCATCCTGCCAATTGGTATTGTATGGAGCTTCTCCAGGTTTAAGAGAAGGTTGTGTTACATAGCTAGGTAGATCCTTATTTGCATTCTCATACATTTGTCTGTGTACAGACAGGTATCCATCTGAGTCAAGGAATTCCAGTTGATTTGCTATTTTTCTCATACTAGCATAGGAGTTGATATCCACAACTATCTTTCCTTCTTTTCCACTTTTGGTTGTTACAATAATTACTCCATTGGCGGCTATTGAACCATAAATGGCAGATGCTGCTCCATCTTTTAGAATGTCTATTGACTCAATGTCGTTAGGGTTGAGGTTGTTGATGTCTCCATAAAAGCCATCAATGATATATAGTGGTTCATTACTTCCAAAAGTATTTATACCTCTAATTTTAACGCTTACCTCAGCACCTGCCAGTCCATTGGCTTTGAGTACATTTACACCCGAAACTACTCCTTGTAGGGCTTCGGCAGGATTAGTTGCTGCTTTAGTTGCTATTTTATCAGATTCGACAGACGATATAGCAGCTGTCAAATCTTTTTTCTTGAGTGTTCCATATCCAATAACGACAACCTCCTCTAGTGCTAGATCAGACTCTTTGAGTTGGATTTCTACAAAAGAAGAATTACCCACTTTTAGTTCTTGAGAATGAAACCCTAGATATTGAAATGTAAGTACGTCTGTAGTATTATTTACATCTATTGTAAACCCTCCATCTATATCTGTAGTCGTTCCTATCTTAGTCCCTTTCAGCATTACTGCTGCTCCTATTATAGGGTCTCCAAGATTGTCTTTTACTACTCCTTTTATCTTTCTGGTTGGTTGATTTTGAGCAATAGAATTATTAGAGGCTTTCTTTAATACAACCTTATTGTTTGCAGTAACTTCGTAGTTGATAGATTGACTCTTGAAGGCTTCATCGAGAATGTCGTTGATGTTGTTTGATTTAGTAGATATAGATATTGTCTTACTATCATCTATATCCACATTGCTGTACATGAATGAATAGCCAAATTTAGTTTCTACTTCTTTAAAAAACTCTTTGAGCGTTGTATTAGCTAATTGTATGCTAGCCGTTTGACTACTCTGAGCCATTGCTTGGAATGCAAATAAAATGAGCACCAAGCAAAAAAAATGTGTTTTTTTTAGCATAATTATAGTATTAATTGTTTTTAGCTTTAGGTTAATATGTAGTGGCTGTGCCCTGTGTCAATAGGCACTAGCGCATAGTCTTCTATTTACATCTTATGGTCACCTCCTTTCCATTTATGGTATATTCTATTGGTGTTATTTTATTAAATAGTTCTAGGAGTTCTCTTATGGATTCTGTTTTTACAGAGAACGTATATTTTTGGCTGATAACAGGATCTATGAGTTTAATTTCTACACCATACCATCTTTCTATTTTGCGTGTCAACTCAAATAAATCTACGTTGTAGAACACAAGTTGCTCTTTAGTCCATAGAGGGAAAGCATCTTTAATATTTTTTGTATGCACAAATTGAAGGTTGTTCTTATTGATGCGCACATTCTCATTAGGAGATAATGCCATTAGGAAGTTATTTCTCACATCTGTTACATTAACACTACCTTCTACTAGTGAGACGCTTATGTATGGATCTTCACAATAGGCAGATACGTCGAAGCTAGTGCCCTTGACAACTATATTGACAGAAGACGTTTTCACTATAAATTCTTTATTCGTATTATGTGTAACATCAAAATATGCTTCTCCCTCAAGTGATATTTCTCTATCTTCTTTATTGAAATTTTCTGTATAGGATAAGATGGAGCCTGAATTGAGCCACACTTTAGTCTGATCTGGCAGAGTCATTAGCATTTTTTGTCCAGTAGGTGTCTCCACTGTTGTTACAGCTTTTTCTCTCTGTATATTATCAATTGAATTTTTTACTAATAAACTTGTTGCTGCACCAAACAAAAGGGCTATTGATGCTGCTACACTTGCCACTTTGATGACAAGGCGTTTATTAATAATAGTGTTGTTGCGTGCAGATGGATGACGAAGAATGTGCCTGTTGATTGCATTCCATATCTTATTCTTATCTATGAGGACAGCATCTTTTTCTCCAATATATTTCCACTCTTCTCTCAAATCGTTAAACGTTGATTTATTTAGAGTAGATTCAGCTATCCAATTCTCAAGCCACAATTTGTCTGCGGCCGAAATTTCGTTTCTTAAATAAGAAGCTATTAGTTCATATGGTATTTCAGGTTCTTTCATCATTCTTCTCTTCTATTTATCTAATAGACCCGCAAGTGATGAAAAACCCCTAAAGGATTTTGAGAATATTTGTGTTTAATGTTTTAATACATCATTCTGTTTAGCATGTACGATATGCTAATGATATAGATAACAGATTTTTGGCTGTAGTTTTTGAGGAGAAAATCTTTTATCCTTTTCAAGGCTATTGACATCTGATTTTCCACAGTTTTTTCAGAAATAGTATGACGTAGTGCTATTTCTTTATAGGATAGTCTCTCTTCTCTGCTCAACTTGTAGATATCTTTACATTTGGTCGGGAGCTTATCGACTGCTTCTTTATATAGTACCTCAAACTCTTGCATATTGATACAATCGTTTGCTGTACTTTCTTCAATTAGTTCACTAGCCCATTGTTCAAGCAATTTATTTCTATTGCTCTCGTCTCTTAATCTGTTGAGCATTAGATTTCGAGCAGACTTGAATAAGTAGGTTTTGAGATAAAAGATATTTAGTTCATCCCTATTTTCCCATAGTCGAATAAAAATATCTTGAATCACATCCTCTATCTGGTGTTGATTTCTAGTATAGTAAGACAGAAATTGGGTCAATGAATCAGTATAGAGGTCAAATAGTTGTTTCAATAGATCCTCATTTATTTCGATCTTATTTTCTTTTACCTCCATTATATTTTTGTTGATGTTTTTTAATAGTAATTGTTAATGTCGCCTAATGTAAGAATTAATTTGATTCTCGATAAGGATTTAAATAAAATATAATACATCTATTATTCTACTTAGTATTAGCTTCTAATAGTATAACAGCAAACTTAGGGTAAAGTTTTATAACTCTATTCCACTATTACTTAATCCTTAAAAAGTCTGAAAATAAAAAGATTAGATGACTGGTTCTAACAGTATTTTATAAAACAAGAGATGCTGGTTCGATTTTCTCAGCAAAGGTTGAGAGTGGTTTGTTACAAATTGGTTAATCTTGATATAGGAGTTAGTAGAACATAATAAAAAAGGCTTATATTTGTTTCGAATGAAACATGATTTCGTTATTTAGAAATTAGTACAAAATGATATGAAAACAATAGCCGAAAGACACAATGCTATCCTAGAGTTGATTAAGTCAAAAGGATATGTGAAGGTAAAAGAGCTAAGCGAAATGTTAGGAGTTTCTGAAGTAACAATTCGAAAAGACTTAAAACGTCTAGAGAATAAAAAACTTCTTTATCGTACCCATGGTAGTGCTAGCCATATCAATACCTTGACTATAGATAAGCATATTGACGAAAAAGAAAAGCTATATAAAGAAGAGAAGAGTAGGATTGCTAAGGCTGCTGTAAAGCTGATAGAGCCTAATGATAAGATCATTATAGCATCTGGAACCACTCTGCTCAACTTTGCAGGAGAAATAAGCAATGATATTCCTCTTACTGTCACCACAGCATCCGTAAAGGTTTCTTTGTCGCTTTGCTATTATCCTAATGTTGAGGTTATTCAATTGGGCGGTGTTATTCGTAAAAATTCAGTGTCGGTAGTTGGAAACTTTACAGATAACATGTTGAAGCATTTATCCTTCAATAAGTTGTTTCTAGGAGTTGATGGTTTAGACCCAGAATCAGGATTGACAACCAGTGATATGAATGAGGCATATCTGAATACAATGATGATAAAAGCCTCTAAAGAAGTTATTGTGCTGACTGATTCCTCTAAGTTTGCAACTTCAGGATTTTGTAAAATCTGTGATTTAGAAGATATTGATCATATTATTACAGATACAAATGCTCCTGCCGAAGTAATAGAGGCTATCAGAGAAAAAGGCATAGAAGTGACATTGGTATAGCATCTTTCTTAGTATTGAATAAGATTCAAAGTAATATTTACAGATTGTAGATATTACTTTTTTTTGTTATAAGTGAGATTGTTTTCTCTTTTATCTGTC
>JASLEN010000429.1 GCA_030151105.1 Dysgonomonas sp. | reverse complement strand
CAGTCCATTGATATTTTGCTGGTACAGGAATACTTTCTAGCATATTTTCAGAAGTCTTTTTAGTTTTAGAAACTTCTTTTACCAAAACATACTTGATAGATGATGCGTCTGCAGGTATAGGAGCTTCTACCTTTTCTTTTTTCACTTCTAGCACATATTCATATCCCTCTTCGAAAGTAAATCCTTCGATATTTGAATAGAAGAATGACCATTCTTTGGCATCTCCCTCTTTCACTTGCAACACTTCCATTGGTCCTACACCCATTGCTGTTCTTTTCTCCGATGCTACAGTCATTTGTACTGTATCCTTAGGAGTATTACATGATGCAAGTAGAGTAATAATTGCGATTAGAAATAATCCGATTTTTTTCATTGTTGTTTATGTTTTAAGTTTATAACATTTAGTTATCTAAGTAACGAAGATACGGATTTTGCCAGAAACATTTAAGTTTTGGTTATGAAATAAATGGTAGTAGATAAAATAATTTGCTGTTGTTATATTTTGCATTAAATATATTCATAGTAAGGTTTCTTTGGATATTTTATTTTCCGTCATCCAAATACTGTCATCAATATATTCAAATGGCGCTGGTTTTGTCCATATTTCTTTTCTTCTTGGTTGGGATTATCCTTCACTTGCTGTTATGCTTGTGTTATTGGGGCTTGATGTTCCATCTCTAAGATCTAATAAAGACCCTTTACCGGAGCAATGCTTGAATCTATAGTGATTCTTATTCGTCTTTAAATCAAGTAATTAACACTATTCAATAATTCTATAAATAAAAAACCACTGTAAATGCATCATTTACAGTGGTTTTGTGATATTTGTTAATCGATTTTAGTCGAATTTACTTCACTTCTTCAAAGATAAAGATATCTGAATATCAGTAGTTTATATCTTCATGGTACAAATGTGATACAGATGTTGGTATGCGAAAATTGTGATTATTGAGGGTTGATATCTTCGGGATTGTCTTGTTTGTCATCCGACTTAAGAGAGTGAATACTTTTTGCGTTCAATGGACTTACTACTTTCTTGCCTGTTTCTTCCTCCAATTTCAAGCGAGCCTCTTTGGCGATATTGCCTCCTCGTTTTGCAACATCGGTATGTTCTGAGAAACTTTCGGGATTGGTGGATTCCGAAATCTCTTTGGTGGATAGTTCTGCAAGCATATTTAATACCAATTCTTTGTTGGTCATATTATCTCGCAGATTCTCTTTCTTAAGCCCTTTGAATTGTTTGTATTCCTTAGCAGTTTTGTCAGACCATGTTTGATAAATGATATCTGTCAATGTGCCAAACTCCATTCCTTCTTTCAGTCCATGCTTTTTCCATTCATCTGTCAAGTCCTTTCTAATCTCAATACTTTTCAGCCTCTGATTTATCCAATTGTCCGAATAGCCTAGACGTTTGTAATCAGCCATTGCTTGGTCGATGGATAATTCGGGGTCTTGCATTTGGTCGAGCCGTTGCGCTGCCACTTCTGCTATCCATAGTTTAAAAGGCTCAGCTTTAGGGGAGGGGATGGATTGGATGATGCGGAAAAGTTGCTCAGTAGTAGCAACATCAGTCTTATATAATTTACCATCTGATGATTCCATTTTCAGTTGTACGATATCCTCGTACAACTGACTTCCCTCCTTCTGCAACTTGATTTTCAAGTCGCTCCAATATCGTCTTGGGTTTGCGCTTTCAGTTAGTATTGCAATAATGTCAATTATTGAGAAATACCATTCTTCTAGCTTCTCATCCCATATAGAACGGACTTGCTTTTGTTGGAATAGTTGTATTTGGTGTTTCATGATTGAACTACTTTTTTGTAAATATACTAATTAATATATTAATAATATTTTACAGATACAAAGTAGATACAATCTGAGGTATGCCACTGTTCTATACATGGAAGTCTTAGTGATTCAGTATTGTTACATACGAATAGAGTGCTCAATATGTCTTTATGCACACCCTAAAGTGCCTTGGAATCATGTAATATCGTTTAATCAATAAGTTGAATAGGGAATCTCGCAGACTCACATAAAATAACTATGTCAGCAGACAAATATTATATACTCGTTTGCTGACACAGTTTAGCTTACACTCTTACGAAATATCTCTAAAACAGATAATAAAAAAAAACGTTAGCTGTTAAGTGATTTTAAGCTTTTATGTTGTAGATTGCTTGTGTAATATTAGTTAGATTCCTCTATGATCTCCATTAATAAAAAGATACTTTTTCCTTTTTTGGGCATTAAATCTCAAAGTGATTTTAGAAGTATTGGATCTATACTCTTCAGTTGAAATATCTGTTCCCGTATTAGATTTCTTATTTTTAATATTATAATAGATTGTTGCTTCAGGTATATAATCAACGCCTGGTTGAGGAGTAAATGTAACATACCCATTCTTATCTTTTGTCGAATTTATATACTCAAATGTGCCTTCGCCATCTATGTGATGTTTATACGGATTGGGAGTTTTGGTATAATTTCCAGACACTTCATTATATAACATAAATGAGAATGTATCGTAATCTAGGAACTCATTACTTTCTACAGGAGGATTCTGAGGATTATATAAATTACTATTATATCCATAATCATTTGCGAAAATGACTATTGATGATACGCCACATGAGTAGCACAAGTCTTGTCTTAAGTCATTATTTGTTATTGCAGCATATGGAAGAGAAACCGAAATATTTCTTACATAATGCTCTTGATAAGCACCTCCAGTCGAAGCTGCAAATGCCATCTTTAATGAGGAAGGTTTCTTTAGCAGAATAGTATTCGTCACATCAGCACTTGGGGTTGTATAGTTACTTGGTGTGGGATATCTAATCTCTTTGTATGCAATAGGATCTCCTTCATATAACACATAATTCTCAAGTAAGGTTATGGTGCTTGCATCACTTTCTAGTTTAACAGTTAGATAATTAACGTGAGTAGAACCTATTTGTCCTGGCATGAAATCTATATATATTTTTCTAAACTCATTATCTTTATTTTGTAGATTCGATGTATATGGCAATATATCAACATATTCCTTAAATTGTCCATAAGTAGGACTTGATTTATCTAAGTCAAGTTGTATTGCTCTTCCATTTTGAGCTATTGTTGATCTAGAAAAGAGGACAGGGGTACCACGTTGGTTGTTTTTGGAAGCATCTATAGGCCCTCTTATCGTAAAGTAACTTTTGGATTCTTGGTTCAGAAAATCTCCCGTATGTCCATTTCTAGATCCAATAGGATCAGTTCCTCTTCTACGTGCATCCCCAAAATAGTCCAATAAGAATCCTAAAAAGCCACCTGTAAATCCGACTTCAGTCTTAGATTGTGATCCTATAGCATATGAATATCCTAGTCCGGAGCCAAAAGAGCCTATTTGAGGGTTGGTTACAGCCCCATCGTAAAGAATTAACGATATGCCATCCCCTCCAAAGAACCCAGTTGTCAGAGGTTTAGTCATTTCAAATTCAAAAGAGACTTTAAATCCTTTATCAGTATTAAAATTAAGATTCTTTAAAGTCACAAAGTTCTTCTGGGTTGCCTTTGAACTAGTTAGTCTTACTCCTTTATCAGAGAATGTCACAGGGTCTGGTTGAGGATTACTGACTACCCCTATGGTAAACTCATCGCCAGAGCTCCCTGATGTGAAAAATGGGAAAAGACTTTGTGCAGTGACTTTTGAGCCTACTAATATTGTCATTATATATAATAGATATATAGCTTTTTTTACTTGCATCATCATTGTCAATTTATATCTATAGGATTTGCATTTACTATGATGTAATTCTTACTTGTTGAATTACTAAAGTTTAGAGTAACAGAAGATGTAGCTGATCTGTATATGTCTGCTGATAAGTCATCTCCTACAGTAGTTTTTTTGTTTTTTATGTCAAAATATACTCTTTCTGTTGCTACTGTAACAGTGCTAGATGGAACAAATGTTATAACTCCTGTCTGTGGGTTAAAATAATATGTCCCTTGATCTGAAGATATTTCATATGGATCGCTTGTTGGTATAAATTGTCCTGTAGAAACATCTAATCGTCTAAAGCGAAAAGAAGTCAAGTCCAAATTACTTTTTTCACCTATTGGCTTATTTAGAGGATCATAAATATTGGTATTATATCCAATAGAATTTTGTAGTGGGTCGAAGCTAGTCGATTCGAATCGAGAGACATTATTTAGTGTAACCTCCCTGACTTCAGGTGAGTATGGCAATTTAACACGTATATTCCTTACAGATTGTCTTTGAGAGGCACCTCCTGTTGAAGCTGTAAATCCAATTCTCAACAAATCAGGAATTTCATAATGTAATTGTTCAACATATGTCGCAAAAGTACTACTTGTTAATTCAGGATACTTTATTATACCTTTTTTATCTATAAAGAAGTTTTCGACAATAGGAATTTCTACATAGGTGTAATTGTTCACTGCACGTATTAAGACATTTACATAATATCCATCCACTCCATTCTTATATCCATGAACAAATTGTATGGTTGCTTGCCTATAGTTATTGTCAGTAATCGTTAGACGACGTTGGGATTGATTTATGAGCTTAATATATTGTGAAAGAGCAGGGAGAGAGAGCTTTTGATAAGCTCCATTCGCGAGCATATATGTGGTTTGTCCACTGTTATCTAGTGTACTTCGTGTATATAAGACAGGGTATCCTTTCTTATTATTCATGCTTCCAGAAGAGTTTTTAAAGAAAGGGCCTCTTATGGTCACATGGCTTCGGGCTCCATTAGTTCCCGAAAAGTAGGACGAGGGAATGCCAGAAAGCCATTCATTTGAGCTCTTCATTTCATTCTTAAAGTTTCCATAGCTATCAAATCCAATTCCAATATATCCATTAGAGAATCCAGGATAGTTGCTACTAGTTCCATCATTACGCAAGCTGTATCCAAGTCCAGCACCTTTTACTCCCATTCTTACATTTCCTTCTCTAGCAGCCTCTGAGTCAAAAATAACAAGGGCAAATCCATCTCCCTCCCCAAATGAAGTGTTGGTTGACGACATATTGAACTCAAATTCAACTTCAAAGCCTCTAGAGGACGGAAAACTAAGATTCTTCAGATAAACCCCAGCATATTGATCTTTTAAATCCCTAGTTAGAACTAAGCCTTCAGTAGAGTTGTGTTCCACATTATTTGTCGAGCCTGTTGAGGCTTGTAACCTCGTAAATTCAGAAGGTGTATCTCCAAATGTATAGTATGGGAATTGTTGTGCTATTATATTGTTGGTAAAAACTAACAATATGATCAATATAAATGCTTGTAAAGTATATTTTGTTTTCATTTTAAGATTGCAATTATTGTTAGATAAGCAGACTTAGATTGATTTTCTATACTGGCTTTTGCTTTAAAACTTAAGTTATGATTATTATCTACCTTAGGTTCAATATCAAAAATGTTCTTATCATATCCTGTGATCTGAAATTTGATGTGATCTTGAGGGATAATATAATCATTACCTAAACCTAGTTTTAAATATTGCATTTTATATATATCGTATAAATTGTAACTAGTTGTAGATTTCAGAGATATTTGAAATGGAGGCATATAAAACCAACTTCCATAATATTCTTTGAGCTTAGATATACTCATTGCTCGCGTTTCTACTAGTTGATTAGTCTCTTCTTTATCTTTTTCCTCTTGAGCAAATGCTAATATAGAGTAGAAAGTCAAGAGTGTAAATACTATTATTTTCTTTAGCATGAGCCTTTAATTAGTTATTTGACAAATAATATTCAAAAAGGAACGAGGTCCTATTTGATTTGGATTTGCTCGATATTTTAAGCTACTAGTGGTGTCATCTATCGTCGCATTAAGGAAAGAATTCTCATCATATCCTATAATCGCAAACTTTAACTTATCTCGCTCAATGAGAGGAAAATCTTGAATAGAGCCAAATTGATTACTATATTCTTGATAAAGATCTACCGTAATCTCAATATCTTGCGATACATCTATTGGAAACGATGGCATATAAAACCATTTAGAAAAAGGGCTGCTATCCACGCCAGAAGAACTAAGCCATTGTTCTCCATCCCATGTGTAAACTCCTGGGTCGATATTATTTCCTCCAACGTGATAAACCATCAATCCGATATGCTGTTTTTTTAGTTCTGAATCAGCTGTGGAAAATACTGGATCCATAGTCTCTTTATCTACAAGAGTTATTCTAGGTAAAAGTAGCCCTTTGGTGGAAGTACCATCATTGTTCATTTTCAAGTCCA
>JASLEN010000425.1 GCA_030151105.1 Dysgonomonas sp. | reverse complement strand
ATGTTCGGGTGAGAAAATAGTAGTAACATCCATCCCATCTTCTAGTAGCATATCCAAAAGGTGAACATCACCTACCATGCCAGTATGATTAGACATGATTGCAACTTTTTTTCCAACTATCAAAGGATAGTATTCTTCTTTGTTGGTTGCACCTACTTCCACCTTAGGAGCTTTAGTAATGCGAATAGTCTCTGCAGTGTCATTAACAGCCTGATTGGTTTTAGCATTGCAGCTGATAGAGGTAATAAGTAGGAAGAAAAGGAGAAGCTTTGCTAATTTCATCACAAAAGGATTTAAAGTTATATAATTCTTATTCTATGAGAATGTCTTATTGAAGATATTGCTCAGCGTCTTTTCTTATTTTATTTATTTTCTGAATAGCATCATCATCCGTAAGCGTGATGTTATCTAGCATTCTTATCAGTTTCTTGATATAAGTAACATCTCCAGTCTGACGATATACATCCATACTCTCCGAAAGATACATGTCATAGATGTCTATGTGGTCAGGTTTCAAATTGATTCCTCTATCCAACATGTCTAAAGCCCCAGCATTATCTTCACGAGCATTTAGTATAGCTGCAAAAAGGATATAAGGGTCTGGACTAGTGCTGTCAAGCTGCCACGCCTGATTGGCACGACGCATTGCTGTTTCAGTATCTCCTTGTTTAAGGTAGAACCAACCCATCTCTACATAGTCAATACACGCTTGAATACGTGAAGGTTGCACCTTGTCGCTACTTGCTAGAAATTCTCTATCTGCTTCTAGTTGTTCTGGAGTTTTCTGCAAACTACCATATTCAGGAGAACTGCCATACATCGGAAGCTGATCTAGTTCGATTACTTCAATAACCTCTTGTTGCTTGTTTTTATTAGAATCGCAGGAAAAGAGGATGAACGACAGTAGAATGTAAATGATGTATTTGCTGAAATTTGATTTCATGTGAACTATGTTGTTTTTTAGATTGCATTAATTGTTAAATACAAATATACAATATATTTCAAAATATAAAGACTCTTAAAAAAGGAGTTGCAAAAAAAGAAGAACCTTAAATTGTAAAATTGAGAGCTAGTTTTATTTTCTGACACTTAATGCATATAGAGTATATTTTGTATATTTGCAATCTAGACAAAAGAAAAATTAGAACTTACAATAAACTAAATTTTAAAGAACAGTCATGATTACAATCGACAAATTTAACTTCTCAGGAAAGAAAGTTTTCGTTCGTGTTGACTTCAATGTGCCTCTAGATGCACAATTCAACATCACAGACGATACTCGTATCCGTGCAGCAATGCCAACGCTTAAAAAGATTATTGCAGATGGTGGTAGCCCTATCATTGCATCTCACTTGGGTCGTCCAAAAGGAGTAGAAGAAAAATATTCATTGAAGCATATCTTAGCTCACGTTTCTAAACTTCTAGGAGTTGATGTTCAGTTTGCAAACGACTGTGTGGGTGAAGAAGCTGGTGTAAAAGCAGCAGCACTTCAACCAGGTGAAGCTCTATTGTTGGAAAACCTTCGCTTCTATGCTGAAGAAGAAGGAAAACCTCGTGGACTAGCAGAAGATGCAAGTGATGACGAGAAGGCAGCAGCTAAAAAAGTAGTGAAAGAAAGCCAAAAAGAATTTACTAAAACTCTAGCATCTTATGCTGATGTATATGTAAATGACGCATTCGGAACAGCTCACCGTGCACACGCTTCTACGGCTCTTATCGCTGACTTGTTTACAGCAGAAAACAAAATGTTTGGATACCTACTTCAAGCTGAGGTAGATTCTGTAGAAAAAACAATGAAAAATCCTGTAAAACCATTTACAGCTATCATTGGTGGAGCTAAAGTATCTTCGAAAATTGGAGTTATCGAAAACCTATTGGACAAAGTAGATAATCTAATCATTGGAGGAGGAATGGCATTTACATTCCTAAAAGCTCAAGGAGGAAAAATTGGAAACTCTCTTGTAGAGGACGATAAACTAGACCTAGCTCTAGAAATAATAGAAAAAGCAAAAGCAAACAATGTAAAATTAGTTATTGCTAGCGATGCTGTTTGTGGAGACGCTTTCTCTGCTGATGCAAATGTGAAAACTGTGGAAGCTAACGAAATTCCTGACGGATGGATGGGATTGGATATAGGTCCAAAAGGAGAAAAAGAATTCTCAGATGTTATCCTTGCTTCTAAAACTATTCTTTGGAATGGTCCAGCAGGAGTATTTGAGTTTGACAAATTTGCTCATGGTTCACAAGTTGTAACTGAGGCTATTGCTGCAGCTACTCAAAAAGGAGCTTTCTCTCTAGTGGGAGGTGGTGACTCTGTGGCTTGTGTAAACAAATTTGGTCTAGCAGATCAAGTATCTTATGTTTCTACTGGTGGTGGAGCTCTTCTTGAGTTCATCGAAGGAAAAGTACTTCCAGGAGTAAAAGCAATTAGAGGATTCTAGGAACGAGCCTCTAATTAATATACAAAAGGATTATTCTTTAAAGAATAATCCTTTTTTTTATGTGGAAATTATAACAAGTATAAGATGAGTATAAGGTGATGTTAACATCAAGCTAATATTTTTTAGTATCTTCGTACTTTATACAAAACATTCTAACATATGATTATACATAATACAACATACCATGTGGAGAATGAGATGAACAGCTTGTTTGTCCTTTTTCTTAAAGAGCATTATATACCTCGTGCAACCGAAAGTGGACTGTTCACTAATCCTAGATTGTTGCTTATTCAATCTCAACATGTGGCAGAGGGAGTGAATTACTCGTTGCAGTTTTCTGCAAAGGATGAGGAAGCCGTTAATGTATGGTTTAAACAAGTGGGCGATAATCTGAATCGTACACTTACGCTCCGCTTTGGAAATGAGGTGCTTGGTTTTGTGACTCTCCTCGATGAGATAAACTTGGATTGATGTTACAAAAAGAGCGAATCATCTTAGGCATCGACCCTGGAACTCAAGTGATGGGGTATGGGGTATTGCGTATTTTGAACAACAAACCTCAAATGATGGCTATTGGTGTTCTCAAGCTCAATACGAAGGAAGACCACTATCTACGCCTAAAGAGGATTTATGATTTTGTACTTTCGCTAGTTGAAGAATATTTGCCCGATGAATTGGCTATCGAAGCTCCTTTCTTTGGCAAAAATGTGCAAAGTATGCTCAAACTTGGTCGTGCTCAAGGTGTTGCAATGGCTGCGGCATTGTCCAGAGATGTTCCTATTTTTGAATACGCCCCCCTAAAAATCAAAATGTCGCTAACAGGAAATGGTTCGGCAGCAAAAGAGCAGGTTGCTTATATGGTTCAAAACTATCTTAAAGTACCACAGACAGAAATGCCCAAAGAACTCGATGCCACCGATGGAATGGCTGCGGCACTTTGTCACTTTTTTCAGACCAATAAGCCTAACCCCGAAAAACAGTTCACAAGCTGGAAAGATTTTATAAATAAAAATCCATCCAAAGTATCGGGAACAGCGAGGATATCGAGAAACACTAAAGAATGAGCAATGGAATTTGAAGACCTTAGAACTATAGAATATAAAGAAGCATGGGAGTATCAACAAAAGTTGTTTGATGCATGTATTACACAAAAGCAAAACGATAAGCCCACAACCAACAAAGTCTTATTTTGTGAGCACCCTCATGTCATAACCAAAGGGAAAAATAGTCACGAGGAGAATGTGTTACTCAGTGAAGAATTATTGAAAATGAGAGGTGTCTCTCTATTCCAGATTGATAGAGGAGGAGATGTGACTTATCATGGATACGGACAACTTGTTGGTTATCCAATATTTGACCTCGAATCACTCAAAATAGGATTGCGCCAATATATATTCAATCTTGAAGAAGTGATAATTCGTCTCCTGAAGACCTATAATATAGAGGCTGGACGAATGAAATCGGCGGCTGGTGTTTGGCTCGATTTTGACGATGAAACCAAAGCTCGAAAGATATGTGCCATCGGTGTCCGAAGTAGTCGCTTTGTTACTATGCATGGCTTTGCTCTTAATGTAAATACTGATTTATCTTACTTTTCACTCATCAATCCTTGTGGATTCATCGACAAAGGAGTTACTTCTATGGAGGTTGAACTAGGGAACAAGGTAGATATGGATGAGGTGAAAGAGAGAATGAAAAAGCTATTTGAAGAAGTGTTTCTATAGACTTGTTTATTAGGTTTTAAGTATCTATAGAGTACTTAAACTTTTTTAACTCAGAAATGATTGATTTGAATTTTAACATTTCTATTTTTGTGATGCTAACAGGAAAAAACAACGAAATAATAACAATATAATATATAAGAAATAATATGAGTCAAGTTGATATTCGCGAATTGACGGAGAAGATACAGGGACAAAGCGCCTTTGTAGAATCTCTAGTGATGGGGATGGACAAAGTGATTGTAGGACAAAAACACTTGGTGGAATCTCTACTTATTAGTTTACTTGCAGATGGTCATATCCTACTTGAAGGAGTTCCTGGATTGGCAAAAACCCTTGCGATCAAATCTCTAGCATCTCTGATTGATGCAAAGTATAATCGTATTCAGTTTACACCAGACCTACTTCCTGCTGACGTTATTGGTACAATGATTTATAGTCAAAAGAACGAAGAATTTGTGGTTAAACACGGACCTGTATTTTCTAACTTCGTGTTGGCAGATGAGATCAACCGTGCGCCTGCAAAAGTGCAAAGTGCTCTTCTAGAGGCTATGCAAGAGCGTCAAGTGACTATTGGCGAAACAACTTACAAGCTACCTAAACCATTCCTTGTAATGGCAACTCAAAACCCTATCGAGCAAGAAGGAACATATCCATTGCCAGAGGCACAGGTTGACCGTTTTATGATGAAGGTGGTTATTTCTTATCCTAAAAAAGAGGAAGAGCAATTGATTCTTCGTCAAAACTTGGACCAAAACTTTGGTGAGCTTAAACCTGTGATGAAGGCAGAAGAAATCATCGCAGCTCGTGAGGTCGTTAAACAAGTTTACATCGACGAGAAGATTGAAAAATATATCGTAGATATCGTATTTGCTACTCGTTTCCCTGCTGACTATGGTTTAGCTGATTTGGAAGGAATGATCGGCTTTGGAGCATCACCACGTGCTTCTATTAGTTTGGCGTTGGCTTCTCGTGCCTATGCATTCATCAAACGTAGAGGATATGTGATTCCTGAGGATGTGCGTGCAGTGTGTCACGATGTGTTGCGTCACCGTATTGGTCTAACTTACGAGGCTGAAGCAAATAATACAACATCTGATGAAATTATCAGCGAAATTCTGAATAAGATAGAAGTGCCTTAATTGGACGATTGTAATATCACAATGAAGAAAGCTTTACAATATAAGGATCAGAAATCGGATAAGTTTTGGTGGATAGAAACATTAGACGCCGAATTTGTAGTCAATTATGGAAAGGTTGGGACTATTGGCAAATATCAAATTAAAGAATTTGATGATAATGAGTCTTGTTTAAAAGAGGCACAAAAACAAATAGCCTCTAAACTGAAAAAAGGCTATGTTGAGGTTGATTTCAATTTTTCAGACCATCTTTATATTGATGATGAAGAGTGGGGGCTACATCAGTTGACCTCACATCCTAATTTTGTGAGTCACTTCAAAGATGAGTTCTATTACGATTGCGGAGATGAAGAGGCGCCTTTTGGAAGCGACGAGGGCTCCGATGCCTTATCCGAATTGCACGACCAGGTAAGGAAGAATAAGGCTTTTGACTTTTCTAGTTTTCCAAAGCTATTGGTCGAAAAAATATGGGGTATGACTTATCTGAGCGTCGATTCGTTAGATGAGGACAATGTAAGACAAATATTAGAATCTGATCTTAAATATGATTTGACCCAAAGTGATATGGTAACTTATGCTGCTGCCTTTGGACAAATTAAGATAACGGGAAAGTTAAACAAAGACCTCCAAGAACGTGCAATAATGGCTATAAGGAGAACAAGTGTTGTTGCTAAAATAGAGGGCTGGTCAGAAAGTGGAGAGAGTAAAATTGCGACTCAAATGATAAAAGATCTAGAGTCTTTTGATATTCTAGAGTAATATATGGAAACAAGCGAATTATTAAAGAAAGTACGTAAGATAGAGATTAAGACCAAAGGTCTCTCAGCAAATATTTTTGCAGGGCAATATCATTCTGCTTTCAAAGGTAGAGGGATGGCATTCTCCGAAGTACGTGAATATCAGTATGGAGACGATATTCGTGACATCGACTGGAATGTGACTGCAAGATATAGCAGACCTTATATCAAGGTTTTTGAAGAAGAGCGTGAAATGACAGTGATGCTCTTGGTCGATGTGTCGGCGAGTCAGTATTTCGGGACACGAAATGCAATAAAACGTGATATTGTGACTGAGCTTGCGGCTACATTAGCTTTCTCAGCTATTCAAAACAATGATAAAATAGGGGTCATATTCTTCTCAGACAAAATAGAAAAGTTTATTCCTCCTAAAAAAGGGCGTAAGCATATTCTTTATATCATTCGTGAGTTGATAGACTTCAAAGCAGAAAGCACCAAAACGGACTTGAATGTGGCACTTAAGTTTTTGACTAATGTCTTGAAAAAGAAATGTACCACTTTTATGGTTTCAGACTTTATAGATCCTGTCAATTATTATAATGCACTCACTATTGCCAATCGTAAACACGATGTAGTAGCTATTCAGGTGTATGATAAAACAGAGACTGAGCTTCCAAATGTGGGCTTGATGAAAATTCAAGACTTTGAGACTGGGGCAGAACAATGGATAGATACTTCTTCCAAAAAGGTGCGAGGGCAATATGGACAATGGTGGAAAGATCGCCAAGCAACCATGAAGAATACATTCAATAGAAGTAGAGTAGATAGTGTATCCATTAGTACAGATGAGGATTATGTGAAAGCACTCCTTGCATTATTTAAAATGAGAGGTTGATTTAGATAGTAAGATGTTGAAAAATAGAATATTATTAATAATAAGTTTCTTGTGCTTGATGAGCCTTTCGCTCGTGGCACAAAAAGCAACTGTGCGAGCAACTGTGCAGCCCTCCGATATCATGATTGGAGAGCAAGCAGTTGTCAACCTAGAAGTTATTGTACCCAAGGGACGCACGATTATATTTCCTGCATATACAGACACTTTGGTCAAAGGTATCGAGGTGTTGCAGATGTTTGATGTAGATACTGTGGCAACTGAAGTCTGGACATTGAATCAAAAATACTTGATCACGTCATTCGACTCCACATTATATCATATCCCTTTTATGCCAATCATTGATGGCAATGATACAATCAAGTCTAATGATTTTGGATTCAAGGTTTCAGCTCCTCAACTTTCCGAAGAAACACTCGCTTATTTAGAGAAATTGAAAACGGCTGAGGTTGATTCTATCGATTTTGAGCAATTGGGGATACATGATATCAAGCCAGTATTGAAGGAAGACTTTGTTTGGACAGATTATCTGGAGTATCTCTATATTCCGATATTGATATTCTTAGTCTTTGCCCTCATCGTCGTGACGTATTTCTTCATCACACGAAAAAAGAAAAAAGGATATTACTTTACACCTAAAGTTGTCTTACCGCCTCATGTCATCGCAGTAGATGCCTTAGACAAATTGAAGGCCAAAAAGCTGACGCAACATGGTCAAGAAAAAGAATTCTATACAGAATTGACTGATATTATTCGTGAATATATAGCAGGACGCTATGGTATCAATGCGCCTGAGATGCTTACTGAAGATATTATTAGAGCAGTTCATTTGGCAACAGATACTAAATCATCGACTGATGGCTTGCGTCAGATGCTTACACTAGCCGACCTCGTGAAGTTTGCTAAATTCCAACCTCTACAAAATGAGAATGACTTGAGTATTATGAATGGTTATCTATTTGTCAATCAAACGAAGATAGAAGAGGTGATAGAGCCAGACAAAGATGGCAACCCCACTGATAAAAATACGGAGTCCGTAAAGAGTACTAACAGTGAAAATACAGAGAAGTAATGTTTAGAGATATTGTTTTTGCCAATCCCCTATACTTATATCTGTTGCTGTTATTGCTACCATTAATAGCATGGTATATCTATAAGCTGAGGAGAATGCAGGCTAGCTTTAGTTTTTCTACGGCAGACCCTTTTAAGAAAATAGCTCCTACGGCTAAAGTTTATTTACGTCACTTGCCTTTCGTCTTGCGAGTGTTTGCTCTTGCTGCTCTGATTATTGTAATAGCAAGACCTCAGAGTGTCAATTCGTCTGATGTGTCTAATACCGAGGGGATTGACATTGTGATGGCATTAGACGTGTCAACATCTATGCTTGCCGAAGATTTGAAGCCAAACAGACTAGTGGCATCTAAGCAAGTAGCAGCGGAATTTGTGAACGACAGACCAAATGATAAAATTGGTTTAGTCATTTTTTCAGGAGAAAGTTTTACACAATGTCCACTAACTACCGATCATCGTATATTGTTGAACTTGATCAACGAAGTCAACTTCTTTATGATAGAGGACGGAACAGCTATTGGACTAGGTTTGGCAAACTCAGTCAATCGACTGAAAGATAGTGATTCCAAATCAAGAGTGGTTATTCTATTGACAGACG
>JASLEN010000404.1 GCA_030151105.1 Dysgonomonas sp. | reverse complement strand
GTTTAAGGTTTCTAGAAAGTTCTTCTTTAACAGATTCTTTCTGGTCATTGATAAGCGCCTGAGGAACGTCGAAAGTATTTTCTTCGATAAGCTAGGCTGAAATGTTGACTCTTGGCGATTCTCCACTCAAGGAAGTTATTCTGGTGATGAGAGAGCAAATGAAGCTTTCATCTACTTTGATTGCAAGTTTTAAGAATTATCAGGAGGGAGCGGCGAAGAAAGAAGATGTGCTAAAGCTCCACGAAGAATATGTGGCTGCTTATGAAAAAATGATAAGTAAAGAAAAGGACTTTAAACTGAGTGAGAATCAGCGCAGATATTTTGACCGATTTTTGACTACAAGCGAAACCCTCAAAGGGTATTTTAAAGTTGGGAGTAGAGATTTAAGAGATGAAAATAGAATTAAAAATACGACCATATCATCTTGTGAAATTTACAATACGGCTCTTATTCAAGACTACAATGAAGTGGTGAGTTGAATTTGAGATTCGTTTTAATTGTTATAAAATCACACTGCTTTCTTCGTAGTGTGATTTTTTTATGCTGTATCTTCTTATTGGACAAGCGAAAATGAACATGTGTTGAACACGTGTTACTCAAAAACGAACATAGTAAAGTAAAGAAGAGAAAAGAAGAATAGAATAAAGGATATAAAAGTATAAAAAGAACGACGTGATAATAATTTTGACTAATTATCTATCACTGTCGTTTGCTCGTTAGCACTCGCGCTACACATATACATATGTATTTTTAGAGTTCTTTGAAATGTTTTTTTACCAACTAAGTACCCAATAGGTTACTTCTTTATCCTCCGAAATATTGATGCCTTTTGAATAACCATGTCGCCAAGTTTCTTCATCCTTCATCCTTATTGATTTCACTTCGAGTACATATATTTCTGTCTTGGACTGCTCTGTCTCTTCTTCCTCGTCCGAGAAATATTCTATGTTGTTATTTTGTTCAAAAATTATGGGGAACGAACTTTCATTTAGCCAAGCGGGGGCGGGCGTGGAGTTGGAGTAATTGATAATGTTCAACGTTGAATCGCTTGACTGGTATGTTGCTTTTATTCCTTCTTTGTTCAAGAGTTTTTGTGCATCTTTTACTGCACTCTCTCCAGTTTGTACTAAACTAAATTGTTTTAGGCTTTCGTCGTAGAATGATGATGAATACGTACGTTCACTAGTTAGTAGCCTTGGTAGATGTGAGGTGGCTTCCCTCGGAAATTCTGCTTTGTTTTTCTGATAGTCTAAATTTGAATTTACAACTAGTTGAGCAATAAGAGTAAGGCTTATTGCTACTGTGACTGCTAATACTAGACCCGTTATATGCCCAATGTTAATCTTTTCTTTGTTTTCTATGAAGTAGAAGTATAGAACTACGGCAAGTACAATGTAAATAGAGCAATGCAAGTAGTATATAACCATTGCTGTACCCTCTTGATATGCAGTGTTTTCGTAGTGAACGTTGAGATTGACTATATGTAAGAGAATTGTAGTCAGAAATAAAATAATCAATGGCGCAATATGTAGTTTGGGGCGTTTATCTATCAATTTTGCTACCACAAAAAGGAAGGCGATGGCTATCAAAACTGTCGTTACAATGGTCGGAATTAGTCCTATGTTGGAAATCTTGAAGAATAAATCGGATATGCTACGTACTAAATCCAAAATGATGATAATAGTTGTACCTAGAAGCATTCCATGCCAAAAGTAGGACGTTTTAGTCTGTTCGCTTTCTTGAATTCGTATATATGCTACAACTAGCATGAGTAGAATAAATACATATTCTAGATATGTGTCAATATACCATAGCATGCTCATCTGACGAAAATCGATGCTTTGATACATTTGGTTTGAGTAATAGCTAAGAATGCTATATTTGAAGATAATGCTTGCTGCTATTGCTGCCACATATTGCCACTTGATGGGTGGAAATTTGTCTGCATAGTTCATTACTGCCCATAGGGCTAGTGCGTATATGCCAGCCATGGCTAGTAGAGGCACATGTATGGATAGGGAAAAATATGCAGTTGCAGCTTTGGCTATGCTGAAAAGGATGGGGATGATGATTGAAAGTGTCAAGAAATAGAATATTCCTCGGCAAGTTTCTTTTAATTCTTGCATCTGTCTTCTTTGTTATAAGGTTATGTAGAATATAAGGTGTAAAAAAACTCCTCATTGCTGAGGAGTTTCTTCTATTTGTGAAAGTACGAATTACATATTCATTCCACCGCACACAGGGATTACTTGTCCGCTTACGTATGATGAAAGATCTGATGCAAGGAACAATGCTACGTTTGCCACATCCTCTGGAGTACCACCACGACGAAGAGGAATTTGAGATTCCCATTGTTTTTTTACATCATCAGGAAGTACACCTGTCATGTCAGTAATGATGAATCCTGGGTTGATACAGTTAGCACGGATGCCTCTTGATCCTACTTCTTTTGCAATAGATTTAGCAAGACCAATCATACCAGCTTTAGATGCAGAGTAGTTTGTTTGTCCAGCATTACCAGAAATACCTACCACCGAACTCATGTTGATGATGCTTCCAGCACGTTGTTTCATCATTATTGGTGTACAAGCGTGGATGAAGTTGAAAGCAGATTTCAGGTTGATGTTGATTACCGAATCCCATTGGTCTTCAGTCATACGCATCATCAAACCATCACGAGTGATACCAGCATTGTTTACCAATACGTCGATGCTTCCAAAATCTTTAAGAATTTCATCTACTACCTTATGAGTATCTTCAAAGTTAGCAGCATTAGATGCATATCCTTTTGCTTTCACCCCAAAAGCAGCCAATTCTGCCTCAGTAGCTTTAGCGTTGTCGTCTATCTTCAAGTCTGTGAATGCAATGTTTGCACCTTCTTGTGCAAATCTCATTGCTATTGCTTTACCAATACCACGAGCTGCACCAGTAATAATTGCTGTCTTACCTTCTAGTAATTTCATATTTTATCTTTTTAGTAAATATTGATTTTATTTTTCTGCTATCTCTCTTTTTTTGATGGTAGATAGTTTTAAAATTATTTGGTTAATTATATAAAGTCTAAATTTATTCTTTCTTTTTTATTCCGTCAAATATTAAGTGCATAATGTTCTCTCTATTAGAGTCCTCTGCTCTGTTTTGAGGATTTATTTGCCCTCTAATATATGGAACTTCCAATCCTCTGAAAGCATGGTGAAGCACCTCGGCGGTGACCTTAGTATTTGGCATTTCAAATATTCCCTCTGCCACACCATCGTCCAATATTTTGGTCAGCATTTGTATCTCTTTTCTGTCAAAAGATTTTCGAGCATATTGCACTCGCCAAATGTCACGAAAGAAGTCAGCCTTCAGCGTGCCATTTCTTGCCACCACAGCTTTTATGGTGTCAAATCTAGTGTATAGGAAGAGCATCAGTTTTTCGTTAGCAGGCATTTTGCGGTTTGCCACATTCTGCAAGGCAAGATACATTTTCTGAAGCTCTGCTTCTAGCACAGCTTCATATACCTCGTTCTTGCTATTGAAATAGGTGTACAACGTCCTTCTCCCCTTGTGAGATGCCACAGCAATGTCGTTCATGGTAGTATTTTCCACGCCCAACTTCGCAAATAGCTGTCTAGCAACATCTATAAGGGTACTCTTGGTTTTGTTGACTGTCATTGTCTCTATAACTTACTTCTGCACATATGTTATGTTTGTGTGCAAATTTAATACAAATATAGCAAAGATGCTATAAAGTAATAAGTCTAATTTGAATAACAACAATTGTTAACGAATAAAAGAAACTTGCAAAAAGCAAGGTGTATCCTAATATTAGAAGACTATCAGGATACACTCTTCTGTTTCTGTATTCTTTTTACTTTATGTAGATTTTACTTCTGAGTAGAATCTTTTTTAGGCTTAAGGAAGCGATTTGTTAAATATTTTCTCACAGGAATGTCATAAAACTTAAGACATACATAAGCCAACGCAAGGCTTGCTGCCATAACGCCTACAGCTCCCCAGATAGAATCTTCGAAAGTCAATTCATTATTCTTAACCCACGCAAAATAAAGATAGATGAATGGATAATGTACCATATATAATGGATACGAAAGATCTCCCAAAAACTTACAAACTTTCTCTGTATGTTTTTTAATCTTCTTCTCCGATGCTCCTAAAAACACCAATAGTGGGAAGAAAACGGCACAACATACAAAGTCATATACTCCGTTCATCCACAAGTGATCAGCTCCTCCTAGTCGTGGCGCAGCTAATAGAACAACCAGAATAGCGCCACATATCCAGAATGCACCATTTATTTTTATAGGCTTAAATATGCGAGAAAGTAGCAATCCTGCCGAAAATGAGAATAGTAGTCGCAGCGACCCTCCTGTAAATTCCATTCCTGTCAATGAGAATCCAACGCAAATATCGCCCAATGGTCCAGCTATGGAATACGTTGCCAAGCCAATTGCCGTAACGGCTACCACTACTGCCAACACTCTGGTCGATAGCTTGCAGAGAATGAAGGCGTAAAGGATATTAGCTATATATTCGAAAAATAGTGACCAACTTGGTCCATTGAGTGGAAACATTTCGCCCACACCCCTCACTTCCATCGAGGGAGTTGCTGGTAATAATAAGGCATTAAGTATTGTAGCTCCTAACAAAGCCAATATTGTAATTTGAGAAACATCCCAAAACTCACATCCTTGTGTATAAAATAGTACAGCACCTATCAGAGCACCCATCACCACCATGGGATGTAGTCTAATAATACGGCGCAAGAAGAAATTGCGTTTGCTCATCGTTTCCCATCTGTCGTCGTAGGCATAGCCAATTACAAAACCAGAGAGGATGAAGAAAAAATCGACAGCCAAATAACCATGATTTATCCTTTGGTCGAGATGACTAGTGGCAAAAGCCTCGAAAATGTGAAAACATACTACTACAATTGCAGCTACTCCACGTAGCCCATTCAGTACGTTGTAGTGGGGTTTGGTGTCTGCATAAGCAGCTCTAGAGATTCTTTTAGTTGGCATGAATTTAAAGTTTAAGGGCGTAAAATAAGGTATAAAAAAGCAAAGAATAGAATTTATAGCAAACTTTATACAGCAATAGATTATTTACTATCTCATCTTTTTCAAAAGATTAAATCTTTTATGTTTCCAAAAAATTACCTCTTACCCACTTTTTTTTATACTTTTGTGCTTTCTTACGTATATAAGTATAAGTGAATTTATCAAATGGCAAATACGAAGTACATTTTTGTAACAGGAGGAGTAATCTCCTCACTAGGAAAGGGGATTATAGCATCCTCATTGGGTAAACTATTGCAAGCAAGAGGATACCGAGTAACTATCCAAAAGCTAGACCCATATATCAATATAGACTCAGGAACTCTTAATCCATACGAACATGGAGAGTGTTACGTAACCGAAGATGGGCACGAGGCAGACCTAGACCTTGGGCACTATGAGCGATTCCTGAATCAAGCCACTCACAAGGACAACAACATAACGACGGGAAGAATCTATCAAAACGTTATTAATAAGGAGCGTAAAGGAGATTTTCTTGGAAAAACAGTTCAGGTTGTTCCTCACATTACAGACGAAATAAAGCGCAACATCAAAATGTTGGGCTCAGCAAAATATAAATATGACTTCGTAATCACCGAAATTGGAGGAACTATTGGAGACATTGAGTCACTTCCATTCATCGAGAGTGTACGTCAGCTTCGTTGGGAGCTTGGCAAAGACTGTCTATGTGTGCATTTAACTTATGTGCCATATATTTCGGCAGCCAAAGAAGTTAAAACGAAACCTACACAGCATTCAGTAAAAGTTCTTCAATCCGAAGGAGTTCAGCCAGATATGCTTGTGTTGCGTACAGAATATCCATTGAGCAAAGAAATCTTGCGCAAGGTAGCATTGTTCTGTAACGTGGAAGTGGATGGAGTAGTGCAATCTGTGGATGTGCCTACTATCTACGACGTGCCGTTGATGATGAAAGAGCAAAAAATGGACGAAACCATTCTACGCAAATTTGGAATGGATGCAGGCAAAGAACCAGACCTTACGTCATGGCAAGCCTTCCTTGATTTGCAAAAAAATGCGACTAAAAAAATTAAAATAGGACTTGTAGGTAAATACGTAGAATTGCCAGATGCTTACAAATCTATCAACGAATCGTTGCTTCAAGCAGCTATTTACAACAAGCATCAACTCGATCTTCGCTTTATCCATGCTGACAAACTGACTGACGAAAATGTAGCAGAGCGTCTTGGCAAATTGGATGGCATAGTTATTGCTCCTGGTTTTGGACCAAGAGGTATAGAAGGGAAACTTTCGGCAGCCAAATTTGCAAGAGAGAACGATATTCCAACATTTGGAATCTGTCTTGGAATGCAATGTCTGGTAATTGAGTATGCTCGCAACGTTCTAGGACTAGAGGATGCAAACTCTACAGAGATGAATTCTCAAACTCCATACAAGGTTATAGACCTAATGGAAGACCAAAAAACAGTAACGGCTGTAGGTGGAAGTATGCGTCTAGGTGCTTATAAGTGTGAATTGAGAAAAGGTTCCCAGTTGTATAGTGCTTATGGAAAAGCAGAAATCGAAGAGCGTCATCGCCATCGTTTCGAGTTCAATAGTGATTATACTGAGCAATTTGAAACTGCGGGTATGAAATGTACAGGTACTAATCCTGATACAGGGTTAGTGGAAGCTGTAGAAATAGAAGGAAAAAAATGGTATGTGGGAGTTCAATTTCACCCAGAATACAATAGCACTGTGCTAGAGCCAAACCCTTTGTTCATGAGTTTTGTGAAAGCAGTAGTCGAAAACAAAAAATAAATAGTTGATACCTATATTAATGGTATCGAAGAGAGTAAATAAAAACCTAAAAATATAAATGGACAAGAATACAATTATTGGATTTCTTCTCATGGCTGCGGTTCTTATCGGATTCATGGTGTTGAATAAACCATCGGAAGAGGAAATCGCAAAACAACGAGAGCAGGCTCGAAGAGATTCGATAGCTTATGCCCTAAACCTTGAAGAATCGGCAAATCTAACAGATTTTAAATCGTCAGCAAAAAACGAAAATGCAGAAGATGACTTCTTTGCAGCTCCTAAAGAGGGAGAGGTAGAAGGTGTTTCTTTCGATTCGTTGAATGCTGTGCAATCAAAAAAAGCAGAAGAGACTTTTCTTCTTCAAAATAGTAAAATTGCATTGACGGTATCTTCTAAGGGTGGTCAAATAATTAGTGCTCAGATAAAAGACTATAAAACATTTGAGGGTGACTCTCTTTATTTGTTCGACAAAGATGCCATGCTGTCGTTGGTGTTGACCAACCATCAAGGAAAAGTGTTGACAACTGATAAATTGACTTTCGAACCATTGTATAGCAAAGCCTTGAATGAGGTGACAATGCGTTACACTTATGGCGAAAAACAATATATTGACTTCATTTATACACTTTCAGAAGATGATTACTTTGTGAAGTATGACATCCAGATGGTGGGCATGAAAGGTGTGTTGCAACGTGATACAGAAGGTATCTTCGAACTGCAATGGGCACAAAGAATGCGTCAACTAGAGAAAAGTACAAAAAACGAACAACAATATTCTGGTATCCGCTACAAACGTACAACGGGTGAAGTGGACGAAATGGCAGAAGGAAAAGATGAGAAAAAAGAGATAACAGAACCAACAAAATGGTTGGCTTTCAAAAATCAGTTCTTTTCTTCTATTTTAGTTGCTGACAAGCAATTTATGAATCTGCAGCTCGAAACTCGTATCACAGAAGGAAATGGATATCTGAAAACTTATGATGCTAAAGCATATATTCCTGCAAAGATAGATGCAGAAAGAAATGTGATGCATGCTGGAATGAAGTTCTATTTTGGTCCATTAGGATATAGTCACCTTAAGAGTTATGACGAAAATGTGGCTCAAGGAGATCAACTAAACTTCGACGAGTTGGTTCCACTTGGTTGGGCTATTTTCCGTGTGATTAGCAAATATTTTGTAATCCCAGTTTTCGACTTCTTGCAAGGGACAGGTCTGTTCTCGATGGGAATTATTATTCTATTGTTGACGATTATTGTTAAGTTGATTATTTCTCCATTGACCTATAAGTCGTTCATGTCATCAGCTAAGATGCGTGTACTTCGTCCTCAGGTGGAGGAAATTAGCGCTAAGTTCTCCAAAGATCAAGCAACTGAGAAGCAGCAAGCTGTGATGGCACTTTATAGTAAGG
>JASLEN010000381.1 GCA_030151105.1 Dysgonomonas sp. | reverse complement strand
CTTAGGACTTGACACTTTGCTAGAAATTCATAATGAAGCAGAACTATCACATATCAACGAATATATTGATGTGGTAGGCGTAAACAATAGAAACTTAGGCACTTTTGAAACAAGTGTACAAGCATCATTTGATTTAGCAGCTAAAATACCAAATAATTTTGTCAAAATTTCGGAGAGTGGAATTTCATCTACTGAGACCGTCAAACAACTGCAAGAGGTAGGTTATCAAGGGTTTCTGATGGGAGAAAACTTTATGAAAACAAGTAATCCAGGTCTAACCTTAAAGAACTTTATCAAAGAGTTATCATGAGTCTTAGTATAAAAGTTTGCGGCATGAAATTCTCCGATAACATCGAAGAATTAGGCAACCTGGGCATTGACTATATGGGATTTATTTTCTATAAAAAATCTCCCCGAAATATAGAAATAAAACCAAATATAAAACTCTCTAAAGAGATTAAGCGAGTCGGCGTATTTGTTAATGCTGACATCAATACAATTATTCAAAAGATAAATGAATTTAATCTCGATATAATTCAATTGCATGGTAATGAATCGCCTGAATTTTGTAGAGAGTTGAATAAAATAATGCCTATAATTAAAGCTTTCAGCATTGCAGAGGCATCCGATTTTGAAGCGACAAAGCAGTACCATGATTTAAAAGGATATTTCCTTTTTGACACCAAGACTTCTCACTATGGAGGGTCAGGTCAAAAATTTGATTGGAGTATTTTGAATGAGTATAAAGGCGAAATACCATTCTTTCTGAGTGGCGGAATATCAGAAGATGATGCGCAAGCCATCAAGGAAATTAAACATCCAAAGCTGGTTGCAATAGACTTGAATAGTAAATTTGAAATCGAACCTGGATTGAAAGACATCAACACATTAGAAAAATTTATAACAGAAATAAGACAATGAATAGAATTAATAAACTCTTTGAAGAAAAGAAAAAAGACATACTATCCATCTATTTTACAGCTGGATATCCCAACTTGAATGATACTGTAGAAATCATTAAAGAATTAGAAGACAACGGAATTGACTTGCTCGAAATTGGTATTCCTTTTTCAGACCCAATGGCAGATGGACCTACTATTCAGGCGAGTGGAAATATTGCTCTTAAAAATGGAATCAGCTTGAAACTTCTTTTTGAACAACTGAAGGATATTAGAAAAGATGTGAATATCCCATTGATAATGATGGGCTATTTGAACCCAATTATGCAATATGGTTTTGAAAGCTTTTGCAAAGAATGTAATGAAATAGGCATAGACGGAGCTATAATTCCAGACCTCCCATTTGACGACTATATCAATGACTACAAACCCATTGCAGATAAAAACAACATTAAAATCATTATGCTAATCACTCCTGAGACTTCAGAAGAACGTATCAAACTAATCGACAAGCATACCGATGGATTTATATATATGGTATCATCTGCTTCTACAACTGGTGCTCAGAAGGAGTTTGATGAGAAGAAACAAGCATATTTTGAAAAAGTAAATGCTATGGAATTGAAGAATCCACGTTTGATAGGTTTTGGAATCTCAAATAAGGCTACACTTGAGGCTGCTCAAGCAAATGCTTCTGGAGCTATTATTGGGAGTAAATTCATTACTCTATTGACTGAGACTGGCAATATCAAAGATGCAATAAAGGCGTTGAAATCAGCACTATCAGTATAACAAAAAAGTAGGAGCTGCTTCTCAGCAACTCCTACTCTCAAATAAAATTCATTATCATTATAAAGACAAAAAATTAGATTATAGCCATCTTTGGAATTTACGGATATACCAGTTTTTGATAATTTGTGTTAAGACGCAGTATCCTAATAATATTCCGATTAGCCAAGGGAAGTAAGACCAAGGCAAAGCTACTAGTCCGATAGATGCTCCAAAGCCTGTGAATGGAATAATGATTCCTATAGCCATGATGGCAAAAGTGGTAATCATTACGGGCAGAGAAGCTCTACTCTGAATGAATGGAATTCGACGAGTACGAATCATATGTACTATTAAAGTTTGTGATAATAGGCCTTCTATAAACCAACCTGACTGGAAGAGAGCTTGCCCCTCAACGGTAGTAGCTTTGAAAACATACCACATTACAGCATAGGTTGCGATATCGAATATGGAACTAATGGGACCAATATAGACCATGAATTTTTTCAGATCAGAAGCATCCCACTTACGAGGCTTCATCAAATATTCCTTATCTACACTATCGAAAGGAATGGTGGTTTGCGAAACATCATATAATAAGTTTTGAATAAGTAGATGAATAGGCATCATAGGTAAGAAGGGCAAGAAAGCACTAGCAACCAATACACTAAACATATTTCCAAAATTGGAACTAGCCGTCATTTTGATATACTTAGTAATATTTCCAAAGATTTTGCGCCCCTCAATAACACCTTCTTCTAGAACCATCAAATCTTTTTCGAGTAAAATAATGTCAGCAGACTCTTTTGCTATATCTACAGCTGTATCTACTGAAATTCCGATATCAGCTTGGCGAAGTGCCGCAGCATCATTGATCCCATCTCCTAAGAAACCAACGGTATTCCCTTTGGACTGCAATAAGCTAACCACACGAGATTTTTGAAGTGGAGTCAATTTTGCAAAAATGGTAGTTTTTTCAACTTCCTCAGCAAGCTCCTCATCTGACATCTCCTCTACTTGGTGTCCTAGCAAGATGTGTTCTGTATCAACGCCCACTTGATCACAAACAGTTTTAGTAACCAATTCGTTGTCACCAGACAACACCTTGACAGTTACACCATGCTCTTCCAAAGCATTGATAGCAATAGCAGCGGAAGGCTTAGGAGGATCAAGAAAGGCTAGATAACCAATCAATACCATCTCGGACTCATCTTCTACAGAAAAAGAATATTCCTTTGTCACCCAACTCTTTTGAGCAACACCCAAAACACGCATTCCTTGACGATTGAGCTCGAGGCTAGTAGCAAGTAGCTCTTTTCGTATTTTGTTGGTAATAAGCACAGGAACTCCTCCCATTTCGGCAAAGCGACAGATAGATAAAACCTCTTCAATAGCCCCTTTGGTGATAATTTGTTTCTTCTCATTCTTGTTTTCAACTACAACTGACATACGACGGCGATTGAAGTCGAATGGGATCTCATCTATCTTTTTGTATTCTTTTTCTAAATGCTCAAAACCCAATTCATGGCAATGAGATAGGATAGCTTTGTCCATCAAATTTTTGAGTCCTGTTTGAAAAAAGCTATTAAAATAGGCATGGCGCAATACTCTTTCGTCATCCCTACCCTCTATGTTAAGATAACGTTCTAAGACAATTTTATCTCGTGTCAAAGTACCAGTTTTGTCAGTGCAGAGAATATTCATTTCTCCAAAACTCTGAATGGAATTCAAATTCTTTACAATAGTCTTATGTTTAGACATTTTGACTGCCCCCTTTGCCAAATTGGAAGTAACAATCATAGGCAACATCTCTGGCGTCAAACCTACAGCCACAGAAATTGCAAACAAGAAAGCATCAAACCAATCGCCTTTCGTCAATCCATTAATGAAGAACACAAAAGGAACCATCACCAACATAAAACGAATGAGAAGAAGACTCACATTATTGATTCCTCTATCGAAGCTTGTATGCAGACGTTTGCCTGTTAGATTCTTGGCTATAGTACCTAGATAAGTATTATTTCCAGTAGAAATTACAACAGCTAATGCAGAGCCACTTATCACATTGGAGCCCATAAAGCAAATATTGTTAAGCTCTATCACACTTCCTGTTTTTGTGCCTTGTCTAGCCAATTCTGGAGTTTTCTCTACTGCATCCGACTCCCCTGTAAGAGATGATTGGCTTACGAATAGATCTTTAGCCTCTACCACACGCACATCCGCAGGAATCATATCGCCAGCTGACAAAAAGATAACATCTCCAGGAACAAGATCTGAGATATTGATATCTAACAATGAATCTGCCCCTTTTCGAAATACAGAAACTGTATTATTCACCATCTTTTTGAGGGCTTCACTTGCTTTATTCGATTTCCATTCTTGTACAAATCGCAATATTCCGCTTAGTGTCACCATCGTTGTGATAATAATCACAGTCATCCACTCCCTTTCGTTGGGTGCAGCCATCAATACATCTATAACGATGGACACAAGTGCCAAGAACATCAGAATACCAATAAAAGGATTGATAAATGCCTTTATCAATAAAATAAACCATCTGTTCTTTTTCTCTTGTACTATTTCGTTCTTTCCATATTCTTTGAGGCGGAGCTGTGCTTCTGTCTTATACAATCCCTTTCGACGAGTGTCTAAAAAATTGTATATTTGCTTTGCTTCTTGCGAAGCTGCCAAAAACAGTCGCTCTCCATTGAACTGAAATTCGAGGTTCTTAGCTTTTCTAAAATTAAATAATCTCATTGTTCAGAATTTTAAGTTCTCAGAACTTTTATTAGTGTTTCTTAATTCTGTGACGAAATTATAGAGACTCCTCGCCTTTTTTCAGTAAATTGTATTAGAAAAATATTAGAGTTTCTAAACCTTTTCTAATACTTTTCTAATAGGTTCTAGCCCTTATTTTAAACTTAAAGAGCCTAATTTTGTTACAAGATTATAAAAAACAATAATTGTATGACTAAGAAAATTTTCCTCTACAGCAGTATTATAATAGCATTTTTTGCAGCTTGCAAGAAAGAGACTGTGGAGCAAGAAAACAGCAACTACAGCATCAATGGCACAACCGTTGTGGTAAACGAGAACAGCCATTTGATTGAGAAGATCAAAGTAACGACAGTGGATATGAAGCCTTTTGTGAGAGAGGTTATCACGGCAGGAACAGTTCAGGCAATCCCCACACAGATCGCTTATATAGCCCCCCCCTTTGCTGGACGAGTAACAAAATCATATATAAAGCTTGGTCAGCAGGTGAGTATAAATACACCTTTATTCGAAATAGCTTCGGCTGATTTCACCAATGCTCAGAAAGAATTTTATCAAGCACAATCGGAGCGTGATTTGGCAATCAACGACATGAAACGAAAAGAAGACCTTTTCAAGAATGGAGTTGCATCGCAAAAGGAACTCGAAGAGGCTAATAATGCACTCAAAATAGCAGAGAAGGAATATGAAAATGCTGTGGCAGCAATCAAGATATTCCAAACAGACCCTAACAAAATGGTATTGGGACAGCCTCTTATTATTCGTTCTCCTATCAGCGGAAAAGTAATTGAGAGCAATCTTGTAACAGGACAATACATCAAAGACGAAGCAGAGGATATTGCCGTTGTTGCAGACCTTAGCCAAGTGTGGGTAGTGGCACAAGTGAAGGAAAAAGATATTCGTTTTATTCACATAGGAGATGACTTACATATTCATATGCCTGCATTTCCTGACAATCCAAGTATAGAAGGCAAGGTATTCCATGTGAGCCAAGCAGTGGACGAAGAAACTCGCTCTATAAAAGTATTGGCAGCATGTGACAATAGTAAAGATTTATTCAAATTGGGGATGTACACAACGGTTCACTTTTGGGACAAACCTGAGGACTATATCATGATACCCGAAAAGGCTTTGCTACAAGATGAAGACGATAGTTTTGTGCTTCGCAAAACTGCAACAAACACTTATATCAAAACTCCTGTAAAA
>JASLEN010000372.1 GCA_030151105.1 Dysgonomonas sp. | reverse complement strand
AGTCTTAAATTAGTTCCATCTACAGATTGGACTAGTGGATTTTTCCCTGGAGAACTTTGGTATATGTACGAATATACCAAAGATAAAAAATGGGAAACAGCTGCTCGTAAATACACCGACCCACTGGAACGAGAGAAAAGTAATGGAAGAACCCACGATATGGGTTTTAAAGTATATTGTAGTTTTGGAAATGGTTATCGTTTGACTAAAGATAATAACTACCGAAAAATACTACTTGAGGCAGCCTATACATTAACCACTCGCTACAAAGAGCACATTGGTCTTATCAGATCATGGGATCATAGCTCAGACAAATGGCAATATCCTGTCATTATTGACAATATGATGAATCTAGAACTATTATTTTGGGCATACAATGAAACAAAGGATAGTCTCTTCTATGATATTGCTGTCAACCATGCCCAGAAGACGATGAAAGAACATTTCCGAAAAGATTATAGCTCCTTTCATGTGATCGACTATGATACTATAACGGGAACAGTTGTCAATAAACATACACATCAAGGCTATAGTCACGAGTCTGCATGGGCAAGAGGGCAAGCATGGGGTTTGTATGGATATACTGTATGCTATAGAGAGACTAAACTGCCTGAGTTCTTGGAACAAGCCAAACAGATAGCGAACTATATATTTACACACCCCAATATGCCACAAGACTTGATTCCTTACTGGGATTTTAATGCACCTCATATTCCAAACGAACCAAAAGACGTATCAGCAGCCACTGTGTCGGCATCTGCTCTTTATGAATTAAGCTTATATGATAAAGAAAATGCAAAACAATATATAACTTGGGCAAATACTATTCTCAGCTCTCTGAACAACAATTATTTAGCCACAGAGGGTGCTGATAGAGGATTCCTGTTGCTGCACAGTACTGGTGGAGTCAGCTTCGAAAAGGACACTCCTCTTGTATATGCTGATTATTACTATTTAGAAGCCTTATTGAGAAAACAAAAACTTGAAGTAACAGGCAAGATATTTTAATACAAATAGTTATATACTTAAAAAGTAATTAAATGAAAAAAAACATAATTATTTATTTGCTACTCTTCAGTTTCTCTTTTTCTGGTTTTGCACAAATAAATTATTCGGAAAAAATAAGGCTTAATGAAGATTGGCTTTTTATCCGTCAAGACTTAGGAAGTATCTGGGAAGCTGTTAGAAAACCTGCAGGGAAAGATTCTCCCGAGACAGTCCCTTTATGGTCTCCAGTCTCTCTCCCCCATTGCTTCAATGCTGAAGACGCAGTAGATCCTCATACGAACTATTATCAGGGCGCAGGATGGTATAAAAAGATGCTGACCATAGATAACCCCTATCAAGATGGTAGAGTCTTACTACATTTTGAAGGAGCTGGGCAAAAAACTGATGTTTATATCTATACCGAAAAGGTTGCGAGCCATATTGGAGGATATGATGAATGGATAGTTGATATTACAGATGCAGTGAAAAAATTTGAAGCACATGGTGAGGCAAAGCATTTTGGAGGAAAAGTTCCCTTACACATCAGATGTGATAATTCGCGAGATACAGAGTTAATTCCATCTGATCTGTCTGACTTCAACTTGTATGGAGGTATTTATAGATATCTGAACTTGATATACACTCCTGCCGTTTCTTTTTCTAATATACAGACTAATGCCATAGTAGATGAAAAAGGGAAGAAAGGAATACTAAATATTAATGCAAGTCTATTAAACTATTCTTCAGATAAAAACGTAAATGTCAACATTGAAGTTTATGATCCTAGGGGAAGTATAATAATAAAAGACAACAAGACTCTAGACAATATAAATATTGACTACACTTCACAATTTGAGATAGATAGACCTACTTTATGGTCCACATCTCATCCTAATTTATATTCCTGTAGATTGACTCTCACTTCGTCTAAAGGAGTAATGGTCTGTGAAGAAAGATTTGGATTCAGACATTTCGAATTCAAAGATAAAGGTCCATTTTTTCTTAATGGAAAGCGCTTGTTACTGCGTGGTACACATCGACATGAAGATCATGCTGGATTAGGAGCTGCAATGACCGAAGAGCAAATAATCGAAGAGATGCAGATGATGAAGGATATGGGAGTTAATTTTATTCGTCTGGGGCACTATCAACAATCTCGTATTGTTTTGGAGCAATGTGACAAACTGGGCTTCCTAGTGTGGGAAGAGATTCCTTGGTGTCGTGGAGGCTTGGGAGGCGAACTATACAAAGAGCAAGCACGTCGCATGTTGACCAACATGATTATGCAACATCGCAATCATCCTTCCATCATACTATGGGGATTGGGAAATGAAAATGATTGGCCCAATGATTTTCCTGAATTTAACAGAGATAAAATAAGAACTTTTATGAAAGAGCTACACACCCTCTCCCATCAGTTAGATGATAGCCGTTTGACGAGTATTCGCAGATGCGATTTCTGTAAAGACATTATTGATGTATATTCTCCTAGTATTTGGGCAGGTTGGTATCGGGGAATTTATACTCAATATCAAGAACTTTCTCGCAAGGCTTTTGATGATGTTAATCATTTTCTACATGTAGAATGGGGAGGAGATAGCCATGCTAGACGTTTTTCAGAAATACCATATAGTGAGCTAGGGATTAAGGATGAAAACGACCCACTATTTGCCGAAAATCTAGCAAAACAATCAAAAGACAATACTTGGAACGAATCATATATATCTGATTTAATAGATTGGCATCTAAAAGAACAGGAAAATATGCCTTGGCTCACAGGTGCTGCGTATTGGCCATTTAAAGATTTTTCAACTCCTGTAAGACCTGATAATCCAGTTCCTTATGTGAACCAAAAAGGAGTTGTAGAACGAGACTTAACTCCCAAAGAAAGTTACTATATATTTCAGTCATATTGGACAGAGAAGCCCATGGTACATATATTTGGTCATAATTGGAAAACTAGATGGGGCAAAGTCGATGAATTGAAATTGACTAAAGTATATTCTAACTGCGACCAAGTTGAACTCTTCCTGAATGGACAAAGTCTTGGCTCTAAAAAACGTGACTCACAAAACTTTCCAGCAGCGGGACTTCGATGGGAGTCCTTATTTAAACCTGGACAAAACACGTTGAAAGCTATTGCAACAAAGGGTAAAGCAAAAGTGGAAGATGAAATAGTATTTGAATACGAAACTCGTCCTTTTGGGAAAGAAGCTAAAATAGTCTCTAAAGTAGTTGATATAGATACACATTATGTATGGCTAGAAGTGGAGCTACATGATAGCAATGGTGTCCTATGCTTAGAATCGGAGAAGTTTATTCTATTCGAATCTGTTGGAGATGGAAAGCTATTGAAGAATTTAGGAACTTCTACAGGCTCTAGCAAAGTACAGGTGTATAATGGAAGGGCCAAAATAAAGGTTGCCAAAAACAATGGGGAATCAATGATAGCTATTAAATCAGATGGTCTCAAAACAATCTTTACTAGTGTCAAATGATATAATATAATTCTGACTAGCAAAGGGGACAAGTATATTTTATTTGTCCCTTTTTATAAATACTTAGCACTCAACATTTGTATATCTATCGAGTATATTCATGTTATAAAACTTAGGAAAGAACATGATAGAAACTAATTTTATCATTACCTTCTTCTGCTATATTGTTAACCCACTCGCATGAAATTTTATCTTAGTTTAGTTATTCTCATAATAACACTTCCTATACGAGGAGAAAGTGATCGATTCTATTTTTCAAATCTTTCATTAGAGCATGGATTGTCTCAAATAACTGTTACAT
>JASLEN010000346.1 GCA_030151105.1 Dysgonomonas sp. | reverse complement strand
CTTGGTATGTTGCTAAAGGAATATTACAAGATGCGGCAAAGTCTTCTTGCGACAAATCGAGTGCTTCTCGTAGTCCAGCAAGCCGTTGCCCTATTTGTTTTACTGCATCACTCATTGTTTATATCTAAATTTGTATAGTATTTTCTTATTTATTCAGCTGCTTTATTGACCAATTTTAGAGCCTCTTTTGAGATTGGGCTATTAAAATCCATCATTCGTCCAGTACCAGGGTGCTTAATTTTCATTGTACTTGCATGCAATGCTATTTTTCGCAATGGTGTAGAAGTAGCGCCGTACTTTCTGTCATTCACTATTGGACGTTGCAATTGCTGCATTTGTGCACGTATTTGGTTCTTTCGTTTAGTTTCTTGTCTAAACTCCACATAGCTGTAGTGCTCGTTACTTTTCAACACTTTGTAGTGCGTAATGGCTTCTAAGCCTCCATTATCATAAGAATCCGAGAATACTTGGAAGTTTTTGTTTTCGGTCAACCAACTACGGATCGTTCCCTCCATGGCTGGCATCGGTCCATTGACAATAGCTGTCATATTATAAACAGGGACTACAAAACTCCAATTTCGTTGAAATTTACCCTGTGTATCTAGATCTTTTGCAAACACCATTAGTCCAGATACTTCTCTATCTAAACGATGTACTACAAATATTTTATTAGTGTCTTTTTTCTTCTTCACATATTGAGTAAGAATGGCATAAACTGTTTTTGCTTGTTCCTTATCAGTTGCTACTGATAGCAGACCTGCTTCTTTGTCTATTACAATGATGCGATCATCTTCGTAAACAATTGTCATTCCTTTCAACCGCTGCACTTTCTTTGCCTGATCAGTTTTCATAACAGCCACTTTATCACCCACTTTAAGAGGATGATCAAATTGTGTTATCATTTTACCATTTACGGTAATTAGACGGCGACGCAAGACAGATTGAATAGCATTTTTGCTCTTTTTGATTTGATTCTCAATCAAAAAATCGAGTAAGCCACAAGGTTGTTTAACTCTAAACTGCTGCGTTATAATATCTCCTTTAGGAATTCTTTCCATTGAAATTTGAATATGAATGTTATGAAACAAAGGTAAGGTTTTATTATTACCATCTAGTAGAACGCTCTTTGTTTTTAGAGTTTAAGTATTAATTATCACAAAAGGCACGCTAACAATTTTGTGGAATAGAGAGTATTTCGTTAAAAATTAAACCATCTCTTTTATTTTTATTACTTTTGCTCTTCTTAATTGAATAGAACATATTATTTATTAATAGAACAAAATATAACTTTTTATGAGAGCATTTGTATTTCCAGGTCAAGGAGCACAATTTGTAGGGATGGGAAAAGACCTTTATGAAACATCTCCTAAGGCAAAAGAAATGTTTGAGAAAGCAAACGAGATTCTAGGATTTCGTATAACAGACCTTATGTTTGAGGGTACGGACGAAGATCTTCGTCAAACAAAGGTTACACAACCAGCCATTTTTATTCACTCAGTGATTTTGGCTAAAACAATGGGAAATGAATTTAACCCAGATATGGTGGCAGGTCACTCGCTTGGCGAATTTTCGGCACTTGTTTCAGCAAATGTACTATCATTTGAAGATGGATTGAAACTTGTTTACAAACGTGCTCTTGCTATGCAAAAAGCATGTGAGAAAACGCCTTCAACAATGGCTGCTGTGCTAGGATTGGAAGATGCTAAAGTAGAAGAAATCTGTGCATCAATTGCTGACGAAGTAGTTGTACCTGCAAATTACAACTGCCCAGGACAAATCGTTATCTCTGGTTCAGAGGCTGGAATAGACAAAGCTTGTGAATTATTGTTGGCTGCTGGAGCAAAACGTGCATTGAAACTAAAAGTTGGGGGTGCATTTCACTCTCCATTGATGGATCCTGCGAAAGTAGAGTTGGCAGAAGCTATTAATTCTACCACTTTTTCTGCTCCTGATTTTCCTGTATATCAAAATGTGAGTACAAGAGGAGAAACAGATAAAACAACTATCAAACAAAACCTTATTGCTCAATTGACTGCTCCTGTAAAATGGACACAATCAGTAGAGCATATGGTAGCTGATGGAGCTAAATCATTTACTGAACTAGGTCCTGGTGCTGTATTGCAAGGATTAGTAAAGAAAATTGCAAAAGGAGTAGAAACTTCGGGAAGACAATAAATACATAAATATTTCGAAGGCGAATGATATTGACTATTGTTCGCCTTTTCATATTCTAAACAAAAATGATGACAACTAAAAAGAATATTCTAATCACTGGAGCTAATGGACAACTAGGAAGTGAAATTAGAAGAAATGCATATAAGATAGAAGAACAATTTAACTTTATCTTCACAGATGCTCTGGAGTTAGATATAACGAAATATGCAGATGTTGACAATTTTGTTAAGAATAATGATGTTCATTACATTATCAATTGTGCAGCTTATACAGCTGTAGATAAGGCAGAGGATGAAGATCAAATAGATTTGTGCTATCTAATCAATCATAAAGCACTAGAAAATTTAGGTCGTGCAGCCAGCAAGTATAATGCGAAGGTAATCCATGTATCTACTGATTATGTATTTGATGGAACAAAAACATCTCCATATTTAGAAACTGATCCTACATCACCTAATTCTGTTTATGGGCAATCGAAAGTTAAAGGAGAATTAGTTCTACTAGAAGCTTGTCCTCAATCTATTATTATCAGAACAGCATGGCTATATTCTATATATGGCAACAACTTCGTGAAAACCATGATGAAGCTAGGTGCTGAGAGAGAGGCTTTGAACGTTGTTGCTGACCAAACAGGGACACCAACCAATGCGAGAGACTTGGCTATCACAATATTAGATATAATAACGTACTCAGAAAAAAATAAATTTGAAGCGGGTATTTATCATTATTCAAATGAAGGAGTTACAACTTGGTATGATTTTACAGTAGCAATTCATAAGGCTGCTAATATTACTACTTGCCAAGTGAGTCCAATTACGACAGACGAATATCCGACTAAAGCTAAAAGACCACAGTATAGCGTTTTAGACAAATCGAAAATCAAGAGTACATTTGCAATCACTATACCTCAATGGCAACAAAGTCTTGAAGAATGTGTTAAAGAACTTCAAGCATAAAACAGAAAAATATATGAAAAAAATATTAGTAACATCAATCGCGATTCTATCCCTCATTTTGGCTATGCAATCTTGTGGTGGAAAAACTAAGACAAAGGATAGTTCAGCTAATGACAAAGAGGAAACAACTGTAGTAGAATTTGCTAATATTGAATTTGCAGAGACGGACTTTGGTGATAATTGGAATCACTTGGAAAACTCTGAAAAACAACTAACTGAAGAAGAATATAACGCTCTAAATTTGGGAAAATTATCATTTATCCCAGATTTTGGAGAATTACAATATGAAATAGGTTCAACTTTAATTGATGAGCCTATTCGAAAATTATTGACAGTGAAAGCTGTCTCAAGTGGAGAAATCTCAGAATACTTATTAGGCTATGTGAACAACGTAATCACTGATAGCTTGTTAGTGGCTTACGAAGATAATGTAGAGTATTTCTCCA
>JASLEN010000293.1 GCA_030151105.1 Dysgonomonas sp. | reverse complement strand
TTGTGAGGAATCCGTATCATTCCAACTTCAACTACTTTTGGCAAATAATTCAGCCACCACTTGTCAAATCTGTTGGAATCTCCGAAGAAAAGCAGAATTTCGTCCACAACTTAGGTGTTATATGGGGAAGAGTAAAACGTTTCTTTGGTGGAGGGAAGAAAGAAGAAAAGAAAAAAGAGTAGTCCTTGTTGAACTACTCTTTTTCGTTATAACTAAAATTTCTTTTTCAATATTCTCACCGAATTTAAAACGGCTAAGATAGTAACTCCCACATCTGCAAATACTGCCTCCCACATTGCTGTATAACCAAGAATACTCAACAGCATTACCAAAATCTTGATGCCAATAGCTAACGAAATATTCTGCATCACAACACGATGAGTAAATTTAGATATTTCTATGGCGGTCAACACTTTTGATGGTTGATCTGTTTGAATCACCACGTCTGCCACTTCTATTGCTGCATCCGAGCCCATCGCTCCCATTGCGATTCCAACGTCGCTGAGAGCAAGTACGGGAGTATCATTAATACCATCACCCAAGAAGGCTACAACATTATTAGGGTCAGCTTTCAATTCTTCTACATGTATCAGTTTATCTTGAGGCAGAAGCCCGCCATAAGCCAAATCTATATTCAACTCTCTTGCAGTTTGCTCTACTATCTCTTTTTTGTCGCCACTCAGCATCACTGCCTTGTTTATTCCTTGACGGTGCAAGTTAGCAATAAGTGCTGCCGAATCTTCCTTCACCTCATCGGCAATAGTGATATAACCAGCATACTGATTGTTGATAGCAAGTACAACTATGGAACATATTACATTGTCCACTTCTGCATCATAAGAGACATTGAACTTTTGTAGCAGCTTTGCATTTCCAGCCAGCACCTCTTTTCCATCCACTATACCTTTCAATCCATGCCCTGCTATCTCCTCTACACTTTCTACTTTTAAGGAATCGAATGCAATATCTTTCTTATAGTTGACTATTGCATTCGCAATAGGGTGTGTAGATTGACTTTCAATCGCTTTAGCCATTTTCAAGAGCGTGTTCTCATCTATATCTTTAGTCACTATGCTTTGCACCTCAAAAACACCTTTTGTAAGCGTTCCTGTTTTGTCCATCACCACAGTATTTACCTTAGTCATCATATCCAAATAGTTTGCTCCTTTGAATAAAATACCAAGACGGGATGCAGCCCCTATTCCTCCAAAATATCCTAGTGGAACAGAAATAACCAAAGCGCAAGGACAAGAGATAACTAAAAACACAAGTGCTTTGTATAACCAACTCTCAAAAACATAGTCTGTAACTATAAAGTATGGTAAAATAGTTACCAAGACTGCTAATACAAATACGATAGGTGTATAAACTCGTGCAAATTTTCGAATCAGTAATTCTGTTTTTGCCTTGCGAGTAGATGCATCCTCCACCATTTCGAGGATGCGAGACAGAGAGCTATCTGAATACTTCTTTTCAACCTCTACTTCAATCACTTTTTCGAGATTGACCATACCAGCCAATACCGCTTCTCCCTTCTTGTAAGATACTGGCTTGCTTTCTCCCGTTAATGCGGATGTATCGAAAGAACTGCCCTCCGAAAGCATTTTGCCATCGAGAGGAATACGCTCTCCTACCCTCACTTGAATAGTATCCCCTACATTTACATTTTCAGGAGCTAATTCCACGAACTTATCGTTGCGAAGAACCATTGCCACCTCCACTCGCATATCAATTAGCGACTTTATATTACTTCGAGCTTGGCTTACGGCTCTATCTTGAAACAGCTCACCTACTGAATAGAATAGCATTACTGCTACACCTTCTGGATATTCTTTGATCAAGAATGCTCCAACAGTAGCAACTGTCATCAAGGTGAATTCATTGAAATAATCTCCCTCAGCCATAGTCTTCACTGCATTTTTTGCGACTGGATAAGCAACAGGAATGAATGCTAGTAGATACCACGCTAGTCTGATATATCCGTCAAAGAATCTACTAGAGATTACATGATCGAGAAGTAAGCCTATTGCCAATAGTAGAAAACTAGCAATAAGTGGGAGATAAACTTGTAGTTTGCTTTTGTCTTCGTGTCCGTGGGAATGTCCACAACCACACGATGCCTCCACTTGAGGATTGTGAGTATGTTGTGTATTTGTTTCCATTTCAATTATATCTTTTTAATTGTTATTTATTCTAACAACAAAGATACAGAATGGTTTGCGCAACTAAGTTGCAAAGTATTGAGGCGGCTCGTTAGTGCTTGCTACACTTGTCACAAAAACCTTTGAAAACAAAATTGACTGACTCTAATACAAAATCCTTTGGGAGTTGAACTTTAGGAATAGAGATACTCTCGAGACAATAGGTATTCTGACATTGATTGCAATAAAAATGCACATGAAGCTCGTTGAGCGAGCACATACAATCTTCGCTACACACCGAATACTTCATTGATCCTGAGCCATCATCTATACTATGAATCAAAAGTTTATCATGAAAATGTGTTATCGTTCTGAACAAGGTTGATTTATCCACAGTGTCCAATTTAGCTTCCAAATCAGCCAACGAGAATGCTTGTGGATGGTTGACCATCGCATTGAAAATGAGGTTACGTACTGCAGTAGGACGTATTCCTCTAGCCTCTAGCCTTTTTTCTATTTCTGAGATTGCCATATTATACTTCTTATTTAATAGTTCACACTAAGAACTAATTGTTATAATTTCTTCATCAAATATTTAGGTGACTCTTTATATCCTTGCTTATAATAGAATTTGTGTGATTCTACTCTCCGCTCATTGCAATGTAATTCTATTCTGTCACATTTTCTATCCATTGCCAGTTTCACAGCATATTCCTCCATCTTTTTACCTATACCCTCTCCTCTATAATTGGCATCTACAGCAAAATAACTGAGTCTGGCAAAATCTCCTTCCAATGCTATTTGAGGAATAATATGCATAGACATCATTGCCACCACCTTACCTTCTATCTCATACACGAAGAACTCTTCGTTAGGATGTTCTAGCATTATTTTCAATTTCTCTTCTAGGAAAGATTCGGTATTGGGATAACCTAATTCTTCTAAAAGATTTATGATAACGGGGGCATCCTTTAGGCGTGCTGGACGAATATTTTCCATTTATTCTTACTTTCTTGTTAGAGACTAAAGATAGAAAGTTTAACTTTAATAGATCAACTGAATAGGCAAAACATGGATACTGAAAAACAAAAAATGCTAAAAGGCGAATTATATAATGCCAACGATCCTCTATTAGTAGAAGAGAGAAACGAAACTCGCAAAAAACTTTTTGAACTCAATACGACTTTCGAGCGAGAAGAACGAAAAGAGATACTTAGCTCTTTCTTAGGCTCTGTGAGGAAAGACTTTCTCATAGAGTCGCCTTTCCATTGCGACTATGGCTATAATATTCATTTGGGAGAGAATTTTTATGCTAATGTGGGCTGTACAATTCTGGATGGAGGGGAAGTTAGGTTTGGAGACAATGTTTTGCTTGCGCCCAATGTTGGCATCTATACTGCGGGACATCCCTTGGATATGGCAGAGCGAATAGCAGGTATTGAATATGCCTATCCCGTAACCATAGGAAACAATGTGTGGATTGGGGCTGATGTTACTATTCTGCCAGGTGTTAGTATTGGAGACAATACGGTGATTGGGGCAGGTAGTGTAGTCACTAAAAATATTCCTGCCAATGTAGTAGCAGTTGGTAATCCATGCAGAGTGATTAAAGAAAATGTGTAGAAAAAAGAAATGCTTGTCGTCACGACAAGCAATCTCCATAATTAACCTTATAAATCTAATACCATGAAAAACACACTATATAAACACCCGAGCCAAGAATCTTGTTCACTCTAAAATGAGCAAGGAAATCTCTAGTTCATCAAATTTCTTTGTATTTTTATAGCTATGAAAGGAAAGAAGATACTTTGGGCTGATGATGAAATAGATATGTTGAAGTCTCACATTCTATTTATCGAAGAAAAAGGATATAAAATAACCCCCGTTATTAGTGGACAAGATGCCATTGACTGTTTCAGACAAGAAACTTTCGATGTGGTTTTTGTGGATGAGAATATGCCAGGCATCACAGGCTTGGAAACACTAGATGCATTAAAAAAAATCAATCCATCAGTACCAGTCATAATGATAACCAAGAGTGAAGATGAGGGAATAATGACTCATGCTATTGGTAAACAAATTGCAGACTATTTAATTAAGCCTGTCAATCCCAATCAGATTCTTCTTTCACTCAAAAAAATATTGCACAAAGAAGACATTGTATCTGAAGCTGTACTAACAGGATATAGAAACGAATTTGCACAAATCAGCGCACAAATGAATGATTCTGCAAATCATAAAGATTGGCAGTCAATTTATAAAAATCTAATAGATTGGGAAATCAATTTGGCTGAATCTAAAAGTCCTCTGCTAGAATCTTTATTAGTTCAAAAGCAAGAAGCCAACACCGTATTCTCTCGATATATCAAGGTTAATTATGAAAAATGGATGTTGAACAATGAAGATGTGCCACTATTGAGCCATCAAGTTTTTCAACAAAGGGTGCTACCTCTTTTAGAAAATGGAGAAAAAGTATTTTTTGTGTTGATTGACAACTTTAGACTAGACCAATGGTCGGCTATCAAAGACTTGCTTACTCCCAATTTCACTATCACAGAAGATAGCTATTACAGCATTCTCCCAACAGCAACTCAGTATGCCCGCAATGCCTTATTTGCAGGACTCACACCCGCAGAAATCAAAAAGAATTATCCAGAATATTGGAAAGAGGAAAGTGAGGAAGGCAGTAAAAATGAACATGAAAAAGAGTTGGTTCAAAAACAATTGGAACGAACAAATAAGAATATCTCTTTCTCCTACCACAAGGTGATGAATTCGCAGGCGGGAGAAAAGTTATTGCACGAAATGAGCAATCTCAAAAACAATGACCTGAATATACTTGTTATCAACTTTGTAGATATGCTATCTCATGCTCGCACCGATTCTAAGATGATTCGGGAGTTGGCATCTGACGAATCGGCGTACAGGTCGGTTACAAAATCATGGTTTAGACATTCAAGCACATTAGAGCTCTTGGAGCAAATAGGTAGAACAGGCGCTAAAATCATCCTTACTTCCGATCATGGAACTATTCGTGTGAAGAAACCATTGAAAGTGTTAGGAGAAAAAGATATGAACACGAATCTGAGGTATAAATTAGGGAGAAATATTCAATACGATAGAAAGAAGGTGTATGATATCCTCAAACCCGAAAATGTAGGCTTACCCTCTCCTAGCCTAAGTGCTAGATATATTTTTGCGTGTGGCGACGATTTCTTTGCCTATCCCAACGATTTTCAGAACTATGCTTCTTTTTATACAGATACTTTTCAGCATGGAGGAATTTCGCTAGAAGAAATGATAGTTCCCTTGATAAGTATTACAGCCAAGTAGAAATAATATTATAAATTTGCAGCATTAATATAATTTAGATAGTTAAAGAAATGAACAAGATAAATATACAATCACTAGATACCATCCATGAGGCTGCAAAAGACTTTGTTCGTCAGATGGGTGACAATACCGTTTTTGCATTCTATGGCGAAATGGGTGCTGGCAAAACAACTTTCATCAAAGAGATTTGTAAAATTCTGGGAGTGAAAGACTCTATCACAAGCCCCACTTTTGCTATTGTCAACGAATATCGCTCCGACGAAACAGCCGAATTAATCTATCACTTCGATTTTTACAGGGTAGAAAAGATAGAAGAAGTGTATGATTTTGGATACGAAGACTATTTCTATTCAGGTGCTATATGCTTCATAGAATGGCCTGAACGTGTAGATTCTCTTCTTCCTAACGACTGTGTACATGTAAGTATTACGCAAAATGAGGATGGAAGTAGAGATGTGGAATTGAAGAAGTAAATAGAAAATATTCTGATGTTAAACTTTTAACTCCTATATTTACACCTTCTTATCTTGATATAAAAAAACAAACAATGAAACTAGCCGTACTTATCCCTTGCTACAATGAAGAAATAACCATCCGAAAGGTAGTTACAGATTTCAAAAAAGCAGTTCCCCATGCCGATATCTATGTCTATGACAATAACTCTACAGACAGAACCATAGAGGAGGCTACAGCTGCGGGTGCTATTGTACGCAAAGAAACCATACAAGGGAAAGGTGCTGTGGTGCTTTCTATGTTTAGAGATATAGATGCAGATTACTACTTGATGGTGGATGGTGACGACACTTATCCAGCGGAGGCTGCCAGCAGGATGTTGGAAATGGTAGTAGAACGAAATGCTGATATGATTATTGGTGATCGTCTATCTAACGAAACCTATCTGGAGGAAAATAAACGTCCTTTTCATAACTTTGGGAACGACTTGGTTAGAAATCTCATCAACAGATTTTTCCATAGCGACTTGCATGACATATTATCAGGATATAGAATATTTAGTCATCGTTTTGTGAAAAACTACTCGTCACTTATTTCTGGATTCGAGTTAGAAACAGACTTGGCTATCTATTGCCTACACTACGATTTTAGGATATCGCAACTCCCTATTGAGTATAGAGATAGACCAGAAGGAAGTGTTTCTAAATTAAATACTTTTACGGATGGATACAAAGTTCTTCGCCTGTTTTTAGATTTATACCGATTATACAAACCACTGAGCTTTTTCTCGCTAATAGCTGGCGTATTCTTCATACTAGGCCTCATTGTGGGCACATTCCCCATCATAGACTATTTGCTATACCAATACGTCTATAAAGTGCCAATGGCAATAGCGGCCGTGGCATTGGTGATAGTGGGCGTATTGCTATTTACTTGTGGATTGATTTTGGATAATATATCTAAGTTCGACAAAAAGAACTTCAAACACGCATTACTCACCTTTGATGAAAGTCATAAGCAAAATAAAAAATAAGCAGAATATCCTTCTCGGAATATTCTTCATCTTATTTACCTTCAGCTACACAACCAATATTTTTAGAATCACGGAAGCTGATCTTTTTCATGGCTTCGAACGCCAGCCCGAAGGTTTGGTAGTGGGACGATTGGTACGTGCTTCGCAAGATGGAGTATTCTCGTATGGAGGGCTAACAGGGATAAACTACAGCAGTGAGATCCCACGAGATACAGAACAATATGCTGCCGACTTAGCTGCACAACACGACCTCTACATCACTGAGACAGATATTCCAGATAATTTTCAAGCCTACAAGAGCCAGAGTGGTGGACAAGGTATAGTTTTGAGTATCATTCAAAAGGTTCTGCCAATCGACAATGCAAAAAAGTTGATGATTTTTAGAGGAATAAATGCCCTATTGGTAGCCCTTATTTTCATTCTCTTTGCAGGGTGGATTTATCGCAACTTTGGATTCCTAGCAAGTCTCACAACTCTTATTTTCATCTTCTTCTCGTCTTGGCTCAATGTCTATGCACATAATTTGTGGTGGGTGCTTTGGAACTTCTACCTCCCATTTCTAACTATGCTCTTGGTGCTAGAGAGACGTCATCATTCGCCAGAGAAGATGAGTGAATGGAAAGTCTTAATTTACTTATTCGAAGCAGTTTTCATCAAGTGCTTTTTCACAGGTTTTGAGTTCATTACAACTACATTGGCGGCTGCCATGTGTCCTATTGTCTATTATTTCTACATAGAACGGAAAACATTTATGCAGTTCATCCTCTTTTCTATCAAAGCGGGTGTATGCATGGTTCTAGGAGTTTTGGCACAGATGGCGATGCTGATTACTCAAATCAAGTTTTTGGATGGTAGTTTTTCGGATGGAATTAATCATATTGTGATGTCATTCACCAAACGTACAGAAGCCTTAGAAGTTTCGCATTGGGAGGTATTGAAAATGTACTTGCAGAATGATGTTTTTAGCTTAGGATTTTTGCCAAATACTATACAGTTTTATTTTGGTAGCTTTATTTTTATCGTGTTTGCTATTACCATCTTCTTATTCTTGAAAGAAAAAAGTGATAGAAAAATTAGTGCTTTGCTACTAACTTCGCTGTGTGCTGTTCTAGCTCCACTTTCATGGTTTATTGTGTTCAAACAACACTCTTTTGAGCATCCACACATGGATTATATTGTGTGGTATATACCTTTCATACTATACGCATATTCTTTGATTGGAGTAGCTGTAGAGAGGATTTGGAGGGCTAATAAAAATTCTCAGGAAGACCTAAAGTGATAAAAAAGAGTATAATAGTTTGCTCAATCCAGAACTATATACTAAATTTGCCGCTCTTATAATATTTATTAATTAAGAACAATATGTATTTAGACTCAGCTAAAAAGCTAGAAATCTTCGCAAAACACGGAACGTCTAACACTGATACTGGCTCACCAGAAGCTCAGATAGCATTGTTTTCATACCGTATTTCGCATTTGACAGAACACTTGAAGTCAAATAAGAAAGATTATAACACAGAAAGATCTTTGAAACGTTTGGTTGGTAAACGTCGTAGTCTTCTTGACTACCTTATCAAAAAAGATATCGAAAGATATCGTGCTATCATCAAAGAACTAGGAATCAGAAGATAATTTTCCGTTCCGAAAAAA
>JASLEN010000231.1 GCA_030151105.1 Dysgonomonas sp. | reverse complement strand
ATGATTTCGTAGGGTGGGCAAAGCGCAGCGTGCCCGCCATCGTGCCGCGGGTAAAGCTGGTGGGCACGGCGCTACGCTCCCCTCTCTCCGCTGTCATGCCCGGGCTTGACCGGGGCATCCACGCGCTTCCGCGCATGCCGCCCGACGTGGATGGCCGGGTCAGGCAGCTATATTCCAGCCTTTGAATGTGTTTTTTGTGTTTTGTGTATGTGGTATAGATTATATTTATTAAGTTTTTGCATCTATAGATTTATGGAATATAGAAGGCTCATTTATCTAGCGACAATTTGTCATTCGTTATTTTTTGGCATCTATTTTGCTATTCAGATTGATGAAAAACGAAAAATATAACAAATAAATATAATTCAAAATGAGTCAAAAAGGAAAAATTGGGGTTACTACAGATAATATCTTCCCTATTATCAAAAAGTTCTTGTACAGCGATCACGAAATTTTCTTACGTGAAATTGTTTCTAATGCAGTAGATGCTACACAAAAATTGAAAACTTATTCTTCTATTGGTGAATTCAAGGGAGAGCTTGGTGAATTGAAAGTGAGCATTGCTATAGACAAGGATAAAGGTACATTGACAATCTCGGATAGAGGGATTGGGATGACAGAAGAGGAGATTGAAAAATATATCAATCAAATCGCATTTTCGTCGGCTAATGAGTTTGTGGACAAGTACAAAGACAATGCAAATGCTATTATTGGACACTTTGGACTAGGTTTTTACTCTTCATTCATGGTATCGAGCAAGGTAGAGATAGTTACAAAATCATTCAAAGAAGGCTCACAAGCTGTAAAGTGGAGTTGTGATGGTTCGCCAGAATATACGCTCGAAAAAGTTGAAAAAGCGGACAGAGGAACAGACATCATATTATATATAGATGATGAAAATAAAAATTTCCTAGAGCAAGGTGAGATTTCTAAATTGCTGAATAAATATTGTCGTTTCTTACCTGTGTCTATTGTTTTTGGCAAAAAGACAGAGTGGAAAGATGGTAAATCAGTGGAAACAGATGAAGATAATGTGATCAATGATACACATCCTATCTGGACAAAAATGCCAGCAGACCTGAAGGATGAGGATTACATGAATTTCTATAAAGACCTGTATCCGATGACAGATGATCCAATTTTTTGGATTCACCTCAATGTGGACTATCCATTCAAATTGACAGGTATTCTATATTTCCCTAAGATCAAGGCAAATATGGATATGCAACGCAATAAGATTCAATTATATAGCAATCAGGTATTTGTTACAGACTCGGTGGAAGGAATTGTTCCAGAGTTTTTGACTCTACTACACGGGGTGATTGATTCGCCAGATATTCCGTTGAATGTATCTCGTTCTTATCTACAAAGCGATCAGAATGTGAAGAAAATTTCTAATCACATTACCAAAAAAGTAGCTGACAGATTGGAAGAAATCTTCAAAAACGATAGACCTCAATTTGAAGAGAAATGGGAAAGTCTGAAGCTATTTGTAGAATATGGAATGCTTTCGGAAGAAAAATTCTATGATAGAGCTGCTAAATTCTGCTTGTTGAAAAATGTAGAAGGTAAGACATTTACTTTCGAGGAATATAAAGAGCTTATTTCTGCTAATCAGACAGACAAAGATGGTAAATTGGTTTACTTGTATGCAAGCAACAAGGATGAGCAATACTCATACATTAGCCGTGCTCAAGACAAGGGGTACGATGTAATTCTGTTTGATGGTCAGTTAGATATACATATGTCTAGCATGCTGGAACAAAAGCTGGAAAATAGCATGTTCGTACGTGTAGATGCTGATACGGTAGAAAATCTGATTAAAAAAGAAGATGCAAAAGAGGTAGAACTGACAGATGCACAAAAAGAAGAATTGAATGCTGCATTCATTACTCAGATGCCCAAAATTGATAAAACAGAATTTACGCTTGAATGCAAAGATTTGGGGACAACGGGTGAACCTGTTCAAATCACTCAAAACGAGTTTATGCGTCGTATGAAAGAAATGTCGGCTATGCAGGCTGGTATGGCTTTCTATGGAGAGATGCCAAACAATTTTAATTTGGTATTGAATACAGAGCACGATTTAATCAAGTCGGTGATGACTGATATCAATGGAAAATCAAAAGAGGATGTTGAGAAATATGCATCTGAAAATAAAACGATTCGCCAATTGCTAGATCTTGCACTTCTTTCTAATGGAATGTTAAAAGGTGAAGCATTGAGTAAGTTTATAAAACGAAATATGGATGGCTTAAAATAAGAAAAATTAACAGTTTGTAAAATGAAGTATGCTGCTATTGCTGACTAAGGGCAATAGCAGTATTTTTTTATACTGGCTAGATATTCTAAAGTTATTGTTATCTTTGTAATTATGTTTTTTAGGGATATGTTTGGTTAAATGGAAATATTTAAAAAGACATATAGATAAGTTTTGGCACATACTACAATAAATACACATTATATATATTTAATTCATGAAAGCAAAAAATAAAAATCTAGGATCACTACATTGTATTTCGCTATTTCTAGTAACTATGGCATTGTTTCTTGTTGGCAACATTGGTGCGCAGGTAACTATCGGCTCTCTAGAAAAACCCGAAGAAGGAAGTATTCTTCAATTGAAAAATATAGAAGCAGAGGCTGGTAAAGCCAACGCTAATAAAGGTTTAGGACTTCCACGAGTAATGCTCTCTAAGAAAGATGCACTTTATCCCATGTTTCTTAATGATCCAACTAATTCAGCTTCGGGAGGTCAATCAGATTATTTACAGAATAAGAACAATGTAGATATAGAACATTCTGGTCTTGTTGTGTATAATGTTATTGCCAACTACGAGGAGGATCTGTGTTTAGGGATAAATTATTGGAATGGAAGTCGTTGGGAATGTGCAATGCCCTCTATACCAGCAGAATACACTGTTGAATGTGGCAATATAGAGGTAGAAGGTTTGTATTATAAAGACGAACCATTGAATAGTAGTATAAATAGAATAAAAATAACCCTTACGAATATTCCTGAGTCAGCATATGGTAGCATCGCTAAATTAGAAACTGACATTGTAGATGGTATTTCATTTAAGGGCGAAAAAAGATTGCTAAATCCTACAGAGATAATCTATCTAGAAGGACGAGGTATGACAAACAATTACGATCTTAAAGAAATGACAATAACTAGCAATAGTATATCTGGGACTGCTATCTCTTGTAAGGCAACTGTGGTTGTGGTTATTCCTCCTCAGCGATTGATGACGTTAGGGAATGATTCAAATTATGGATATAATTTGGGGCTTTTGACTCAAAGAAGAGATCCAGTATTAGTATTCAATAGTGGAAATGATTTGTTAACTGATTCTGATAATTTTGGTTATCATCCATGGAGTATCGTTAAATTTGCAGGATTTAAAAATATGCCTGGAACAGCCTTCGATGCTAATATGCCAGTAGGAAGTTCATCTGCTGATGGTAGAAAAATAAATGATTGGGTCGATGATAATCGAGACATTGTAAGTTTGAATATTAATCATTGGAGTAATATGACAGCAACAACATTGAAGGACTTCTTATGGGGAACCAATGGAAAAAGAAAAGTGGACGTATTTATGATAGGATACAATGTGGAGTACTATTCTACTGATGCAAAAGATAAAGACAAATGTGAAGTTCTTATACAATATGTAAAAGCTGGAGGAATTTTGATGATTTGTTCAGAGGAAACAACTTCTAACGGAAATTTCATGCGATTATTTTTTAATAAAGCAGATATTGGTTCAGCTTCAGGTGCAGGTTCAGGTTCTTTGTACACTTTAGGTTTTGATACAAGTGATACAACTCCCGAATATGCTCAAATGAAACCATATTATTGTAAGGATGATGATCCAATACTTGCAGGCCCATTTGAGAATCTTTTGGGTAAAACATGGGGCGAAGATGCTTCTAGTACAAGATATGTAACTAATCTTCCTCTAGAAGAGTTGGTAATATATTCAGGAGGTAGAGAAATTGGGAATACTAGTCGTCCAGCTAATTCAGTAACAGTCTTTAGACATAAAGATTATCCGTTTGTATTTATTGGTGATGGAGGTTTCAATTCCAATCAAGTAAGAAATCATACTAGTACTACAATCTGTCCGTTCCGTTTGATGGATAAAGAAATCGATGGGCATATGTATAAACATTACCCAACGTTCAAACCTTTTGGAACAAAAGGAGAAGCTTATAATGCAGTTTTCACAGCCAATGCTTTTGCATGGTGTATTGCGAAAGCAAACGAATTGCAGGAACAACAGAAAGACAATTAATTGTTAATAGATACTTGACAATAAAGCCTATCTCTTTGTAGAGATAGGCTTTATTGTATTTGAGAAAAGAAGTTAATATTACTTCTTTTTCTTTTTACTTATTTTCATATTCAGCACTTCCACTATAAGGGAGAAGAAGATGGCAAAATAGATATATCCTTTTGGTATTGCACCTACAGTTGTTCCAAATACTTCGAGATTGGACAGATGTGCTGATTCGGCAAGTAGCATAACTCCAATAAGGATCAAAAATGACAACCCAAGCATCTGAATAGTAGGATGTTCATTGACAAACTTACTGATAGGGCCAGAAAAGGCAAGCATTACTAGTACTGCTGATACTACGGCCGTTACCATTATGGTCATTGCTTTTACATATCCAAATTCTTCGAAGCTTACCATTCCCACAGCTGTCAATACGCTGTCAAAAGAGAATACAATATCTAGTGCGACTATTTGCACTATCACTGCTGTAAATCCCACTTTGGCAATTGATGTATTTCCTGCATCATTCACTCCTTCTAGTTTGTGATGTATTTCTGTAACACTTTTGTAAAGTAAGAATAAACCTCCTACAAATATGATGATACTCTGTCCTGAAATTGAACCATCTATAAAAGTGGTGTCAAATGAGAAAATAGGTTCTGTAAGCTTCATCAACCACGATATGCAAAACAACAATGCTATGCGGAAGACCATTGCCAGCAAGAGTCCTACCGATCGGGCTTTGCCTTGTTTCTCAGGTGGAAGTTTTGATGATACGATGGAGAGAAAGACGATATTGTCTATTCCCAATACTATTTCTAGAAAAGCAAGTGTCAACAATGCCATCCAGGCTCCAGGGAGCAGAAAGGTTTCTAAGATTTCCATACTCTGTGTTTTTTATCTAAGCGAATTTAACTGTTATGTTTTATAGGATGTAATAACAAAATTTTGGTGAACAAAGTTGCTGAAAATTAATTATCTTTGCTTTCCATCATTCCAATCTTAACAATATTGTAACAATGCTAAAGTAAAAAAATAAATAGCATATTTATAATTTAGATTACTTGTTATACTTGGAGTGTCAATAAATAGTTCTGCGAACTTAATTTCGACTTGTAGAAAAGAAAATGTCAAATAAGAAAAAAATAATAAACGATCCAGTTTTTGGATTCATCACCATACCCAACGATTTTATTTATCAACTCATTCAGCATCCCATTTTGCAACGCTTGCAGCGTATTAGGCAGTTGGGGCTGGCTTCTTTTGTATATCCAGGAGCTCAACATACTCGTTTGCATCACTCCATAGGTGCTATGTATTTGATGAATGAAGCTATTTATAATCTTCGCTTCAAAGGGCACGACATATCTGATGACGAGGCGGAAGCAGCTTTGGCGTGCATTCTGTTACATGATATTGGGCATGGTCCATTTTCTCATGTTTTGGAGCATACTTTAACGCAAGGAATTTGGCACGAAGAGTTTTCACTCGGATTAATGGAGTATTTGAACCAAGAGTTTGATGGAAGATTGGAAATGTGTATTCAAATTTTTAAAGATGCATATCCAAAAAAATTCCTTCATCAGTTAGTTAGCGGACAACTCGATGTTGATCGTTTAGATTATCTGCGTCGTGATAGTTTCTTCACGGGAGTTACCGAAGGAAATATTGGTTCGGCTCGCATCATCAAAATGATGGATGTCAAAGATGATAGGCTAGTAGTGGAAGCTAAAGGAATCTATTCTATAGAAAACTTTTTGATGTCTCGTCGTCTAATGTATTGGCAAGTTTATTTACATAAGACAGCTGTAGCTGCTGAAAAAATGCTTATTCAAACATTCAGAAGAGCAAAAATGCTGACAGATGCAGGTGTGGAATTATTTGCTCCACCAGCATTTCAATTCTTTTTGAAGAATAAAGTAGATAAGGCATATTATGAAAGTGATAGAGAAATCGTGTTGCGCAACTTTATGATGTTGGATGACAATGATATCTGGTGTGCGCTGAAAGTATGGGCTACGCATGAAGATACTGTTCTATCTACTTTGAGTGAAGGAATGATTTGTAGAAAACTATTCAAAATAGAGATATTTACAGAAGAGCCTTCCTTAGACTTGATAGGAGAATACAAGCAGCAATGTAAATCAACGCTAGGTATAACGGATGATGAGGTTGAATATCTGTATTCAGTCAATACAATCAAGTCTCGAATGTATAACGAATTGGATGATAAAATTGAAATCCTATATAAAGATGGCTCTATAAAAGATATTTCTCAAGCTTCCGATATGCTCAATATAGAGCTACTATCTAAGAAGGTTGAGAAATATTATTTTGCTCATCTCAAGTTGTAATTTAACTTTTGGATTGATATTGTTTGGCTAAAGTGAATAGCTCGTTGCCAGTATATCTTTTTATTGTATCATTCGTTTTGTAGGCAAATAGCATTGCTTGAGCAACTTCAATAGCTGATATTGGTTTTCGACTTTTTAATAGACCAATCTTGTTGAATCCTCTGAAAATGTAATATCCTAAATTTTCAAGAGTCCTATTCTCATCTCTATCTCCATATAATAGATTGGGTTGAATGATACTTACTGTTGTAAAAGGCAGTTTGGAAACTGCATCCTCTAGTTCTCCCTTGATTCTCGGATAGAAAAAAGACGAATGCATGTTCGCATTGGCAGCCGAAACTAAGACGTAATCGGATACGCCATTGGTGGCAGCAGTAACTGCGGTATTATACTGGTAGTTGTAGTCTATCTCATATTGACGCTCCTTGCTTCCAGCCTTAGCTTTGGTAGTGCCTAGAGCTGAAAACAATACATCGCCTTTCACTTTTTCTCTCCACTCATCTGGTGTGTCAAAATTTACGACATACTCTTCTAATTTTGCATGTTGAATTCCTAGAGACCTGCGTCCAAAAACTTTTACTTTACTATATTCCTTGTCATCAAGTAGTAGGCGCACGAGTTGGGCACCCACAAGTCCTGTGGCACCAATTACTAGTGC
>JASLEN010000218.1 GCA_030151105.1 Dysgonomonas sp. | reverse complement strand
CCCCCTATTTGATAATATTCCATTATGTCAATTTCTCCATTTGATGGCCACTCCTTATCCACACCCAAAGTCCAAATAGCTGGCCATGAACCAGTAGCCGTTGGAATCTTGGCTCTGATTTCGAATCGTCCATATTTAAATTCTTTTTTTCCCATAGTTCGTAATGATGAAGAAGTGTATTTTGCTTCCGCTCTATTCCGTCTCCAATCTTTACTATTTGCTTCATAATTTGGATTGATTACATGTTCACGACGCCCCGAAATCGTTAGAACTCCATTCTCACAAAGTGCATTATCTGCTTGATACCATTGCAGTTCCTCATTTCTAGCAAAACCTTCTTCAAAACCCCAAACCTCTGGGTTGGGTCTTCCTGTATTGTTAAACTCATCACTCCATGTTAGTGTCCATCCTTCTTGCACTTTTGGTTCCTCTGTTGTAGGAGATAAATCGTCGAATATTGATAAATTCCACTCATCTACCCACTTCAAAACAGGAAGTCCATTTTCAAATAAAATAGGGAGCCAAACATATCGCCCATCGATCGGATTTTTAGGTCTCCATCTATCTCCCATGTATATGAAAGCGTCTTTCTTACCTTGCACAGGAATAATAAAAGTGCTTTGTGAGTGAAATGTAAGTTCAGAATCTTCTCCCACACATGGGTTAGGATATTCTTTCCAATTGCCCATGATATTGTCTGCTACAAACAACCTAGCAGCATTAGGATCCCAACCTGTGCAACCTGAGGTGATCATATAGTAGAGTCCATTCTTTTTGAATATCGCTGGTGCTTCGTTATGACCGCCTGGAGCTATTCTGATGTATTTGCCAGTATGTGATAAATAATCATCTGTCAATTCTGCAATATGCAGCGTTAGGTTTTCTTCAGACGAATAGATATGATATGCCTTTCCATCATCATCCACATAGAGAGTCATATCACGAGACATTTGGCCAGACTTGAAATCTCTGCGGACTAATCGTCCATTACGTAGCTCTTTGAACCATTCTGGCGTCCACCATTCCAGTTCTCCTACTGTTTCCTCCTTTACATCATATTTCTGAGCTTCTTCCATATTCAAAGGCCATTTATCGGCATTCACACGTGATGAACTAAGCAATTTGTACGGTCCCTCGACCTGACTACTAACTGCTATTCCAACATGTGCTGCACCATAGCCACGTCCTTTGATTTCGTTATGAAAATACATAACAAATTGTTTTGTCTTTTCATTGTAGATCACCTTAGGTCGTTCTATTATCGAACCCTTGGCAATAGCACTACTATCATCCTCTATCACCGAAAGTGCAACTCCTTGATTTGTCCAATTGTATAAATCGTGAGAAGAATAACACGTTACCCCCACCATAGCTGCATTAGTATCTTCCCCTTTATGCTCGCCAAACCAATAATACGTGCCATTGTGGTAAAGAATCCCTCCTCCATGTGCATTGATGTGATTCCCTTTGTCATCTAGCCACAATTCTCCTGGGCTGATTGATGTATATTTCTTGTAGTCGGACTGCACCCTTGTCTCATTGCTATTTTTACTAGAACACATGGTCGTGAATAAGATGAGGCACAGTAAGGCTACTGAATATTTTATATTTTTCATCAAAATAAAGTTTTTAAGGTCTCAGACCTATTTATTGTCCATCCAAGTATAACTCTCATTGATAGTTATAGCTTAAAAGTACGTCACTAATTATTTATGTCTATATAATAGCCTATAAACTCACGCTATAGGCTATTGATTTATCACTAAGTTCTTCTTTACCTTTTTAGTCTTGCTCTGGATCTATTATTTCTATTTGTATGTCATATAAAGAAAACTCTGCCATATTCCAATATCCTTTCATTCCATAAACTTGTGTAACAGACCAACGTAGATAAGTAAATGGAGTTTCGGACTGAAGTATTTCGGAGGTGTATTCTCCTCGAGAACCTGACGGCAAGCCTCCTCTAATCTTTGTCAATTCCGTCCACTCCTTACCATCATTGCTAACGTAGATATCAACATGTTCAGGAGCTGCTTCAGAACCATTTCTATTTAAATAGTAGAATCTAAATGCAGACAAAGGCTCATCCAACTTTATATCCATATAGTGCGGAAGAGGCGGTCTAGTATCACCTCCACTCCACTGGGTATGAAAAAAAGTATTTCCATTACCATCCAATAAGTTGGAGATGTGCCCTTCGCTAGGCTCTTGTGCATTGGTGCTCAAATTCTCAGCCTTTAAATCTATTTTGGTAGCCTGAATATTCTCTTGTATAGGTGCTTTACCCGACAAAGCCTCTATTCGCTGAATCTCGCTTCCTATTTTTCTATCATTGAAAGACTGAAAAGTAAACTCATACTTCCCAAATTTTGCCAAAGTGTTAGGAATGATTAATTCATTGGTTTTGGCTGTTGCTATTGCTGCCTTCTCCTCTTCTGTCCTGTGATCATAGTATTTTATTTGCACAAAATAGTAATTGGAATCAGAAGGAACATCCCATTTTAATTTGATAGCACCTGGCAAAGATTCTGCCACAATATTACTTACTTTACTCGGTGTGCCTTCATACTTATATTCTTCGAGAAAAGAATCATAATCTCCACTACAACTACTTAGTCCAGACAGCACTAGAGATAGTATCAGAAATTTATATATATGTTTCATAATTATATTTTTATCAATTTACCATCCTGGATTTTGAGTCAAATTTGCATTCTTTCTGCGCTCTCCATCAGGGATAGGAAAAAAATACATTTTGTCATTCCATAGTCTCATTTTCTTTTCACGAGTATAGGTCAATGCGCCCGAATTGTCTTTGGTAATCTTCATTCTTGTAATTTCTGTCATCAATTCTCCTTTCTTCCAACGTCTCACATCCCAAAAGCGGTGACCTTCGAAAGCAAGTTCTACCATTCTTTCGTTCATATACGCTTTTTCGAAATCTGCATTAGACATCCCAGCAGGCAGATTAGGCATGTCCACTCCTGTTCTCTTACGAATCACATTAACAGCTTCACGAGCCGTCATTGCAAGATCTGCATTAGAGGCATCTGCTCCACCCAAATAGTTGAAAGTAGCCTCAGCATAGTTGAGATAGAACTCACCCAAACGATATGTTACCCATGAGTGGCGCTTACTATTGGAACTAGCTGGACGCAAATCAACTGTATTATCTAAATGTTTCTTGAGATAATATCCTGTTGGTGTAGCTCCTGATATAGGTGCAGCATTTCTTCCTCCAACAAAAATTTCTAGAGCATTGGTATTATATGCTGGCCACCCAATATCCCCATTCTTAGCAATGGTCATTCCCATACGAGGATCTCTATTTGCATACGGATTGTTTTCATCATAGCCGCTACCCGCTGCATCCCACGCCAGTCCTGTTGTTTTCATTCCATACGCATCCACCAAGGTCTGTGTTGGACAATTGCCAGACTGACCACCCTCTACTCCAATAGGGAAGTTAGCAGACTCTAAAGAGTTTAAATCTCCAATACGTCTCATAAAAATTCCTTCGGCTGACTTGTAACTATCTGTTCCCCACAAATCGGTGTACTTACCTAAAGCTATGCCATTTGCCAGACTAAGGTCTATCACTTCTTTATTTGCAATGGCTGCTTTCTGCCAGAGTGCACTTTCATTAGTAGGGTTGTAGAGGGGGCTTGCATAGTAAAGCAAGACTCTCGCCTTCAATGCTTTTACGGCAATACCACTAATTCGACCTGTTTCGTTGAAAGGATCCTTGAAGGGTGATTTTCTGATGATAGGAAGTTCTTCAAAAATGGCATCGCATTCTTCTATCACAAAGTCGAGAACTTTAGTGTGAGCGTCTCGTTCTACCGAATTTGCTTCTTCTTCTGAGAGAACATTAAGCACTAGAGGTACATCTTTGAAGTGCTTTACTAGATTGAAATATAGATAAGCTCTAAGAAATCGTACCTCGTACTGATAACGATTGAAACGAGTCATTTCATCTTCATACTCTTTGTTATTTTTGAAATCATCAAACGTTCTACCAGCACATTCTTCTAAGAAAAAATTAGCCGCTCTAATCCCCGAATAATGATTGTTCCAGACATCGGCTTTCGAATTTGTTGGACTCCACGCTCCATTATAAAAGTCGTGGATGCTTGAAGATGTCCAAGCATATTCTGCCTCATCCGACGCAGATGATAACATTCCTCCTCCAAAGTTTCCGTAATCATAATCTAGATACGAGTATATATTGTTTACATAATCTCTTGTTCGACCAAAACTAGAGAAAATTTGCTCCTTGTCGTATGTCACAAACTCATTGTAATCTAAGTCATCTTGACACGAGATCAATGATGCAAGACATAGACAGAGTATTATTATTTTATTCTTAATTCTCATAATTTCTTAATTTTATAAGGTATAAAACCTATTCATAGCAATTACTTATTTTTCAGAATCCAATGGCAAATCCAACATGCACTGATTTGGTTAGTGGATACCCTACTCCTGTATTCTCTGGATCGCCAACATCTAGTTTGTCAAAAGTTAAGAGATCAACACCTCTCACATATAACTTTGCATTATTCATCTTCAACTTCGAAATCATCTCTTTGGGGAACTTATAGTACACCTCACAATTTCTTAATTTCAAGTACGAAGCATCTGCCAACCAAACCGTGTTGTTACGATAATTATTCTCATTACTCTCCGTTGTCAATCGTGGATATTTTGCAAAAGGAGTTGCAGGGGTCCATCTATTTTCGAAATAATGATTTGACACTGTCGTGTTGTTTACCAAAGGTTTATATACACTTTGTGTATTAAGCATGGTACTATAATTGCCCACACCTTGCAAAGTAGCAGATAGTCCAAAACCTTTCCACTCTACTCCAAAATCGAAAGAGAAATACATCTCTGGTACTTGTGTATTGTAGCCAATAGCTACCTCATCGTCGCTATTGATAATACCATCGCCATTTTGGTCTTTATACTTGATATCACCTGCTTTCACTTCTGAAAACTGTTGCGTAGGACTATTTGCAATATCATGCTGATCTACGAAGTATCCGATAGCCTGCAAACCAAACACTTGTCCTACAGGATGTCCTGTTCTACGTAGATAGTCGTGCGCTCTAGCCTCTTCTAGTTGTTCTTTGATTTCATTTTTGGCAAGAGTAAACTTACCTCCTAGATGAATATCAACTTGTCCCACTTTTTTATCCACCGTAAGACCTGTTTCAAAACCATAACTGTCCACAATTCCTGCATTCACATAAGCTCTCGACCCTCCGATAACAGCTGAAGTAGCTCCATCTGAGGACACGAAAATATTATCACGTCTCTCATAAAATGCATCTGCTGTGAATACAATGCCTTTGAAGGCTGATACATCTAGCCCAAAGTTTAATTTCTTAGCTCGTTCTTTTCTTGGATTCAATACAGGAAGACGTCCCTCTTCGAGTCCACCTCCACCTCCAAAATTATCATCAATTGGATAGCCTCCACCTCCTCCAAAGTCTTGATTCCAATAGTTCTGATATGGAATATTATCTGCATGAATAATACCTGCTGATGCTCTTACCTTCAAGAAATCAATATATGCTGACTTAAAGAAATCTTCGTTACTCAGAACCCATGCCGCAGATATTGTAGGAGAGAATGCATATTTAGCACCCTTGGCTAATCTGTTTGATCCTGATGCTACAAGACTTAATTCGGCGATATATCTTTTGTCAAAATCATAGTGAAAATGACCTGCGAAATTTTGTCTAAAAAGAGTATTATGTTGTCCATTTCTTACTCTCCTATCATAGGAATAAATGAATGAGCTTGAAATACCATGCATTCCAAAACGGTTGAGGTAATCAACACTACCAACCATATTAAAGTGACGAGTCTCGCTATCCAACTTTCTGTCAAAACTTGCATCATCACCCGATTTACCTCCAGTATAGCGGTCTATATTTGTAGGCATACCCGTTGACATATCTGCAACATCACTAGCAAACAAATATTCTCTGATAGAACCCTCCCAGTATTTGGCTAGGTTATCATACCCTACTCTCGCTGTTGCACTCAAACCATCTGTCAGAAAATCTAGCTTTTGAGTCAGCTGTATGTCAGCATACAAGGCTCTGTTATGCCCCTTAGAGAAGCCTCTAGCTTGCGCTAAAGCCACAGGATTCATATTGGCTCCCCAAGTAGCATTTCCGCCCCATATACCATCTTCGGTTTTTACAGGATATGCTGCAGAAGGAACTGTATATAGTTTGTTCATCAGATTATCTGAATTCAAACCTGGACGTCGAAACTCTTCCAAAATACCAAGCAAACCTACCTTCATTATTGTTGATTGAGTGATATCGACGTCCAAGTTGATACGCAAATTAGCTTTTGAATAAGCCTCTTGCGTTTTATAGCTAGTTTTGGTACTAGGTTCTTTCATGAAACCACTATTATTCTCCAAGTTGAGCATAGTGTAGTACCTCATTTTAGAACCTCCACCTCTAAAGTTGATATTATAGATATCCGAAGCTCCATGATTACGGAATGTTTCGCCAAGCCAATCCACATCTGGATATAAATATGGATGAGTTTGATCTCTAAATGCGACCAATTCATGCTGATTATATCGTGGAGTTTTTCCATCATTCGCCAATGCTTCATTCAATGCTCTTGCATAAGTGTATGAGTTTGCAAAATCGGGAGTCGAACGCTGTCTTGTGAAACCATGATCAAAATTGACATTAATTTCACGAGAATTATACTTCCCTCTTTTTGTTTCCACAGCTATCACTCCGTTTACTCCTCTGTAACCGTATAATGCAACTGCAGCTGCATCACGCAAAATAGATACAGATTCAACTTCTTCTATTGTTATATTATCAATAGGACGCTCAAATCCATCTACAAGGATGAGCACATCATTACTCGCTAAGGTCTTGATACCTCTAATAGAAAAAGCTGGATACTCTTCCCACTTTGCACCCGATTTTTGCAGCGAAGTCAATCCCAGAGCATTGCCATACAATGAATTTGCAAGGTTAAATGCTGAACGTTTATTGATATCTTTAGCTTCTGCTTTTGAGATGGCTGCTGTAGATTGGGCTACAGTTTGTTTTATACCAAATCCTAGATTTACTGATTTGGACTCATAAGGCATTACAATTTCTAAATTCTGAAGATTAGAATTTGCGAGGTCAACTACTTGTTGTCCTTTTTCGGGTATGTCAACTAATATCTTAGTTGCTCCAATATTGTCAATATCAAATGCACCATCTCGTGTGGTAACTGTTTTTACCAAAGGATTGTCCAAAATGGACACTTGTGCTCCAGATATGGGTTGATTCCATCTATCTAGCACCTTCCCTTTTATCTTGTCTTGTGCTTGCACAAAAGCCGAGAAGGAAGTTGCAAAAACGATGAATGCTACTATTTTATTTCTCATCTTGAATTTTCTAAGGTTAAAAATTATTCTCTTCCTCATCACCAACCTGGATTTTGTGTTAAACCATAATCCTTGTTGATTTCATTGGGAGCAAATGCTGTTAGATACCATTTGGTGCTAAAACTTGTCCACCAGATTCTTTTCGAATTATTCAATTCAAAGACTTCATATCTAAACTCTGTAGGGCGTGGTCCTCTATCTGCAGCTGGCTTATCTGACCACGAATCATTGATACCATCAGCTCTATAGATACGCAGACCATGCAGTACTTTTTTGAAGTCTTGTTCTCTTTTATGTCTTATTAGATCAAAAAATCTAACATCCTCAAAACCTAGTTCACAAGCTCTTTCTCTTAGTATTTCTTCTAATAAAACTTTAGTATCACTCAAGTTTAAAGTTGGATTGCATTCTTTCAATCCTTTCA
>JASLEN010000181.1 GCA_030151105.1 Dysgonomonas sp. | reverse complement strand
CTGATTTTCTCTGGATCAAATGACTTAGGAATATCTGTTATAGAGAACAAGTTATATCCCGAAAGATGAACTCTCACTTTTTCCAATCTAGCCTTGCTCACCAACGATTTAGGCAATGTATAGCCTACTATAGCTTGACGAAGCATAAAGTAAGATGCATTTAACAAATAACCAGTTTGTGGGCGTCCTCCAATCTCAGAACCATACATAGGGAATGCAGCTCCTGTATTTTCTGGAGTCCATGATTTATTAAACGTATCCCATGATCCAGCACCTTTACCCCAATAGCTAGAACCACTATCTACCCAATAGTCTCTTTTACCTATTCCTTGGAACATTAGGTCTAAATCAAAACCTTTGAATTGAGCTCCCGCAGTAATAGTATATCTATAACGAGGTAAATTATTTCCAATAATTTTTCGGTCTCCTGGATCATCAACTGTATTTGTTCCTGTTGAGATTACACCATCTCCATTCTGATCTTTATACCAAAGGTATCCTGGATAAACTTCTTCATTTAAGAAGAGAGGTCCTTGATAAACTAATTTACCAGTCTTAGGATCAGTTATAAAATCTGACTCTTGCAAGATTCCTCCAGTTTCATATCCCCAAATCTCTCCAATGTACTGTCCTTCATAAGTGCTTCGGCTCAAGCTCTTCGATGGATTGGAAGGGTCTTTTGTTATTTTTATTTTTCCATCAGATAGAGAGAAACCAACACGATAGGTTAAGCCATTTGACAACTTATCATTCCATGTTGCAGTTAGCTCCCAACCTCTATTTCGCATTACTCCTCCATTTTCAAGAGGCGGATAATCTCCAAGCAAAGCTGGATAGTCTCGACCTCCATTAAGTAGAATATCTGTAGTTTTACGCTCATAAACATCTAGAACAAGGTTCAGACGATTATGCAAAGCTGTTATATCCAAACCTCCATTAATAGATATTGCTTTTTCCCAAGTCAGATATGGATTGGTTGGAGAAGGTGCAACTAAGCCCACAGGGTAACGAGTGCCATCAAATAAGAAATATCCTTCCTCTGTACTAAAGAATGATTGATATCCATATTTTTCATTAGGTTGACTTCCTAGTTTACCCCATGAGCCTCTAAATTTCAAGTTGTCTAGCCATTCTCTTGTTCCATCCATAAACTTTTCTTCAGAAAGTCTCCATCCAGCAGAAAAGGTAGGAAAAAACTGGAATCTATCACTTTTAGGAAATTTAGAACTTCCATCATAACGAGCATCCATCTCAAATAGATAGCGGCTCATATAGTCATATAACAAACGTCCAAACACAGCTCGTGATGTCATTATATGGTGCGTATTAGTCGATGTATTCAGTGTTGGATCTTCTGTCAATGTTGGATTAAGATTGTGAGGATCAATCAAACGAGTAAGAGAAAGCGAAGAGCTTGCATAAGTCTCACGCTCTTGATTCACACCCAACAGAGCTGAAAAAGTATGTACATCATTAAATGTCTTATTATAATTAGAGTATAAGTTTATAGCATATCTATCAGTACTTGATCTACTTACAAACCCCTCATTCAATGTAGCTTCTCTATACTCCAAGGCATTCTGATTCCATGATGTAAATATACGTCCTTGTTTTGGAGTTGTTTGCTCTCTATCATAACTGATAGGAGTAAGAGATAGGTCTGCTTTTATTGTCAACTCCTTAGGAATAATAGTAAATTCTGGAGAAATTGAATAAATACCGGTACGTCTCGAAGTCTTATTCCGTCCTCCTGTATATGGATAACTTGCAGGATTTTCAGTTGGATGATTTGGCACTGGATCATCTGCCCCTGTCAGGATAGGCATGTAAACATAACTCTCAGGAAAACCATTTTTAGCAGCATACCAAATATTTGAGTCACGCTGTCTTGGCTCACTATATTTGAATATATTGTATGATACTTTAGCACCTAAATTGAACCAATTGGTGATTTTGGCATTCATCCCCAACATCATATTATATCTTCTGAGCTTATCTGTAGCTATTTTGTACATTCCATCTTGATCCTGTACACCCAACGAAAGATGGTAACTGATTCTATCTGATCCTCCAGAAACACTTACATTATGTTTTTGAGTAGGAGTCCAGTCTTTAACCAGCTCTTTGAATGGGTTGGTATTACCCGCCCATTTAATAGTTCCTGACACAGGGTCACCTTCCATATAGTAAGGTTTCACATTATACGGATCATTAATATAAGCCTGCATGTGATCCATCATTTTTATATCATCAGCAGTATACTGAGTTTTTTTTCCTGTCCAAATATCTTTATCTGCTAAAGACTTGTAGATATGATATGAGTCTAAAATATCTGGGAGCGCAAATGGCTGATCCCAAGACATATCAAACGAATAATTTACTCTTGCTTTTTGATTCAACTGCCCTGATTTTGTTTGTACAAGAATAACTCCAAAAGTTGCTCTTGTTCCATAGATTGCAGCAGCTGAGGCGTCCTTCAGTACAGACATACTTTCAATATCTGCTGGATTTATTTGATTTAAATCTTCATTACTAATCTCAATACCATCTACTAAGATAAGAGGAGCTCCTGAAACTGCTTCAAATTTATCAAAATCTGGTGTTTTACGAGTTGTACTTTTCTGACGAATAGTAGTAGCACCACGTATATTAAGATCTGGAACTTTATTAGGAGAACCACCATCAATGCTTACATTCAGCCCTGGGATAGCACCTTGTAATGCTTGCCCCACATTAGATACGGGTCTATTTTCAAAAGTCTCGGAACCAATATGGCTTACAGAAGCCGTCATATTCACTTTCTTTTGTGATTGGAAACCAATAACCACAACCTCATCTAAGAGTTGAGTATCTTCCTTCATCACAAGATCAATCACAGTACTATTACCTACTGTTATTTCTGATTTCTTGAACCCAACTAAAGAAAATACAACAACCGCTTTAGGGTCTTCTATTTTCAGGGTGAATTTTCCATCTATGTCGGTCATAGTCCCCATTGTAGTCCCTTTTATGACTACGCTCACCCCTATCAAAGGGTCGTTGAATTCGTCAATAACTGTACCTGTTACTGTTTTACTCTGCCCTTGAGCATAGGTCAAAGTAGAAAAGCAAAAGAACAGCAGTAGTAGAATCTTTTGACAGAATCCTACTGGAGTGTTTTTACTCAGTGTTTTTTTCATAAGAATATTGATATTAAGTATGAATAAATTCAATTACCTTGTTGTCACTAACGAAACTAATTTCATTCTTAAAGTTTGTAACCTCTTGTGTTTTGAATTTCCAATAGGTATTTCTTGAGGAACAGGTCTTTGTAAATAAAAGTTAACTCCATGTTGGTTACAAAGCTAAGTGGTGAAGAAAATCTTAGCTTACTCTTTTTGTTCTAATATTTACTCAAATTGCATAAATACACGTTAAAATCGGTGTTTTAACTCATTTACCCAACATCTTCAACTCAAAATGTGAGCGCACACAAGAACTCGCAATTTGTTAAAACGTCTTACACAAAACCGATATTATTTAGTCATTGAATAACATTTGATAACAATAAGAGAGAGCTTATTCATCTGACAGAATAAGCCCTCTCTACTAAACTCTAATTTACACTTATTATCAGAATACTATTTTGCCTAGTTCTAGTTCGGCAATTTGCATAGTACTACCTGAACTCGTTTCTGGATCTGGCGTTATCTGAATTTTCACAAATCTAGACTTCGTAGCAGGTATAGGCATAATGAAAGAATCGACCGAAAAAATAGCAGATATAGTCTCTGTTATAGGAGTAAAATCTTCGCTTGCTGCATTCTTTCCAAACACCGTATATGTATATGGGCGTAAGTATAGATAAGGATTCTTGCGATGTTGGATAGATATATAATCAAACTCTTCATTATCTTGTCTATCTATCACAAAGAAAACCTCATCATTTGCATCTACCTTAATACCTCCAAAGTTTTTACCAGGCTTCACCATAGACAAACAAGTGCCCACGTCTCCATCTATCAAGCTTTCTGGAGCATTTTTAATAGCATCATCCTTAGGAAGCTTATGAGATGTTTCCACAATCCACTTCGTCCTGTCTAGTGAAACATAATCCGTTAGCCCTTTTACAACAACCTTTACCGCACTCGATACGCCACTGCCATCGGTAGCTTTAACGGTAATAGTTGTTTCACCAAGAGCTACACCAAGCACAACACCATCTTCTGAAATTTGTGCAATCTTATCATCAGCAGAAAAGAACTCTACTGCTTTATTAGAAGCATTATCAGGAAGAACAGTGATTGAACTGGAAAGATTAATAGTTTGTCCTACAATCGTTTCACTCCCCAAGACCAAAGAGACGTTCTTCACCGCCTCATCTACTTTTATTTCTTCCACAGCAAATAACTCATCTGTGATTTTCACAATAGCTTTAGTTTTGAGATTGCTATAGTTAGAAGACTCAATGGTCAATATGCCTTGTCCCACAGCTTTAGCCGAGATAAGTCCAGTCGAAGAAACCTCAAAAATATTTTTATCTGAAGACGTATAAGTAAAGATCGCTGGCTCTTTCATCTCTGCATTCTCAGGTAACACAGCAATCTCTAGCTGTAAAGTTTTATCAGTGTAAAT
>JASLEN010000179.1 GCA_030151105.1 Dysgonomonas sp. | reverse complement strand
TCAGATTTGTGATTCATTACAACATGCCTCAAAACATGGAAGCCTACTATCAAGAAGCGGGGCGAGCGGGACGAGATGGTGATCCGGCGCACTGTTTACTCATGTATTCGCCACGCGATATCTCAAATCAAAAATACCTTATTGAGAATAACGAGTTTATTATCGATCAAGATCGTAAAACCATTCTCTACCAAAACCTCCAATCCTTAATTGATTACTGCCATTCAGAAGAGTGTTTACGCGCTGAGATTCTCCGCTACTTCTCTGAAGTCCCGGCATTTGAAACTTGCGATAACTGTGGCAACTGCACCAATACTACGCCCAAGATCAATATCACGATAGAAGCACAAAAGATTCTTTCATGTGTCTATCGTATCCAGCAAAATTATGGTTTAACAACGGTGATTCAAGTGCTTCGCGGCTCCAAAAACCAACAGATTTTAGAGCGCGAACTCGATAAAGTTTCCACCTACGGCATTATGAGCAACTATTCTGATCGTGCGATTCGAGAGATGATTATGACGCTCATCGCTCGGGGCTATCTCTATCAAACCCCCGATGCACGTCCGATTTTAAAGCTTAAAAACGAAGCGAAAGAGATCCTAAAAGGCGAGAAGCAACTCTTCCATCGTCAAGATCTTGTCGTTAATCGTGAGATCTCAAACCCAGAGACCCATTATCGCGCGCCCTTCTATCAGCAGCCATAACCAATGTAATAGACACAATAGCTGGAGCAATCTCCTTCATCGCTATGATAGTTGCCTCTTTGGAACTCGTTATCCCGGACTCTAGCTGGGCTTTTACTGCTTCCACAACTACAATGGCATCGTCCACCACAATCCCAATGGCCAGAATGAGGGCAAACAGGGTGATCATGTTGATGGAGAACCCAAGGATGAGCATGAAGAAGAATGTACCAATAATAGATACTGGAATTGCAATAGCAGGAATAATTGTTGAACGCAAATCTTGAAGGAAAATATATACCACCAAGAATACGAGTAAGAATGCTTCAAATAGCGTACTTCTTACTTTTTTGATAGATGCATTCAAGAACTCCGACGAGTCCATCATGTATGTAATGTTAATTCCCTCAGGCATCGTTTTTTGTGCTTCATCAAGTACAACTTTTACGTCGTTGATTACTTGCGAAGCATTTGATCCTGCAATCTGAGAAATGGCACAGAAGACAGATTCATCGGTTCCATTAACAGTCGAATTCACCGTATAACTTAGTGATCCTAATTCTACATTTGCCACATCTTTAAGTAGCAATACATGTCCATTTTGAGATCTAAGAATTACATCTTGGAATTGCTCTTCAGTTGTATATTTACCTTTATACTTTAATGTATATTGGAAACTTTGGTCACTATTAGCACCTAACTCTCCTGGAGCAGCTTCTATACTTTGATCTTGTAGTGCTTGCAAAACTTCACCTACCGAAATTTTGTAAGTTGCCATTGCTTCTGGATTCAACCATACACGCATCGAGTAATCTCGAGCTCCATAAATCTGTGCATTACCTACACCATACACACGTTTGACTTGTGGTAGAATGTTGATATTTGCATAGTTTTGAATAAACTCTCCATCGTAGATATCATTACTCGTTGAAATCGTTAATCCTAGAATGGTACTATTTTGTTGTTTTTGAACTATAACTCCTTGTTGAAGCACTTCCGCAGGAAGCAATGGATTGGCACGTGCTGCCAAGTTTTGCACGTTTACTGCTGCAATGTCAGGGTTAGTTCCTTGGTGAAAGTAAACACGTATTTCGGCTCTACCATCGTTTCCTGCTGTAGATTCCATATACATCATCCCTTCCACACCATTTATTTGTTCCTCAATAGGAATAATAACAGTATTCAAAACCACAGCAGCATTAGCCCCTGGATATGTCGTACTTACTACTACTGTAGGCGGAGCCACATCTGGATATTGTTCTACTGGTAGGGTTGCTAGACCGATGATACCAAGTACAACAATAACAATAGATATTACAGTAGATAATACTGGTCTTTCTATAAATGTTTTTAACATCGTTGTTTATTTTATTTCGTTTTATGCAAACTTCTGAAATTAGTTTGCTTTAATTTTCATCCCATCTCTTAGTGAAACAAGTCCATCAGCTACAATTCTATCACCTACTGACAATCCACTATTTACAACATAATTTTTTCCATCAGGAGTTGGAACTACTTCAATAAGTGTTGATACCACAGAATCTCCTTTCACAACATAAGCTAGGTTCTTGTTTTGTTGTGGATAAGTACTTTTTTGAGGAATCACAATTGCATTCTCTACCGTAGAAGGAATCACAACTGTACCCATAAAACCACTTCTTAATAATCCTTCTGGATTAGGGAAGTTAGCTCTAAGTAGGGTAGTTCCCGTTGCTCTATTTACTTGTCCTTCGATAGTGCTAATTTTACCTTTGTGAGTATATGATGAACCATTTTTCAATCTTAACTCAACTTCTGGCATGTTTGCAATTTTCTCTTTTTGAGTGTTTCCATTCAAACCTGCAAGTAGATCCATCAACATTATTTCGTTGATCGAGAAGTACACATATACTTCCTTAGTGTTAGCTACAGTTGTCAATACATTTTGGCTGTTTACCAAGCTTCCTAAACGGTAAGGAATATTTCCTACAATTCCATCTACAGGGCTAGTAACCACAGTCCACTCTTTTACTGATCTAGCATTGTACTCTTGTGCTTTTGCTTGTGCTAGAGCTGATTGAGCAACTTCTAGTGCATTTTTGTAAGTTTCTAATTGCACTTGACTTACAATACCTTCTGCTGCTAGTGGTGCAATTCTTTCCACGTTCAATTTTGCTGTACCCACTTGTGCAGCTGCCGATTCCACAGCTGCTGTTGCAGTTCGGATACCTTGCTCAGAACTAGGAGAATCTATAAGGAACAATCTTTGTCCTTTTTTTACAGTAGAACCTTCATCCACATACATTTCTTTGATAAACCCATCTATACGAGGTCTTATCTCAATATCTTCTTGTCCCTTAATGTTAGCTGGGAAAGATGATTCAAGCACAGTGTTTTGTGTTTGTATTACAGTTGTTGGATATTCAGGAACTTCAGTTTGCTTCTCGTCTTGTTTTGATCCACAAGAAACGAATACCGATAGAGCAACTGCTCCAAGAATAATTCTTCTAAATTTCATACCTTTTTTACCTATTATTTTCGTTAGTTGTTTTGTTTTCTAATTCGTAGAGAAGTTTCTTCAACTCATCTATTATTAATTGTTTATTAATTTTTTCAAGAACTTCTTCTTGAACTTCTTTCATCTTTCCAATTGCAGTTTGCAATAGTTTGTTTCCATCGTCAGTTAAAACAACTGATCGGGCTCGGGTGTCCGTTTTGCTAGGACGCCTACTCACTAGGGTTTTCTTTTCTAGATTTCGAAGAATAGTAGAAGTGGTCATCGGATCTATACCTGTTTCTTGCGATAGAAGTATTTGCGTCACCTCTCCTTCTTGTTCCTCTAAAAAATATATTCCAGCTAGGAGCTCAAGTTGAGAAACTGTGGTGTTGAACTGATCCAAATATTTTTGGCGTTCACGTTGCCAGAGTTTCATAATCTTCCATAAAAGGAATCCTAAGTCATCCTCATTAGGTTTTCTTATTTCGTTTTTACAATCTTGCATCTATTACTTTACTTTCGATAATACAATACAAATATAGTAAGTGTACATATAATAAGGAAATTTACTATCAGAAATGTTATCGTCTTTAACATTATTTATTGGAGTGGCTATTCAATTTAAGATTTTTACAATCTTGTGTTGTATAGCATATTTTGTATCTTTTCCTATTTTTGTAGTCTGACCTAGAGTCGTTGTGCCCAATGTGAGTCGCGCTTAATGTTAAAATTTAGTCGATTCTGTTTTTAATCAATACGGTGTTATTTTAGTGTTTCCACGAGAAAAATAGTTCTCAATATGAATAGTCAGATTTGTTCATTATTCCAAAAATTAACTATTTTGTTAACTTTTTGGACAAAAAAAGAGTTGGTTTATCATAAACCAACTCTTCTAATTAATCATTCAAAAAAGGAGATTTAGATACCTAATTCTTTACAAATTTGATTTAATTTTTCTGCTGCTTTTGCATCAGTTGCATCATAGTCAGCTATAGAATCTAATTTTCCTCTTACTTCTAGATAGAATTTAATCTTAGGTTCTGTTCCCGAAGGACGGATAGAAATTTTAGATTTGTCTTCTGTATAATATTGTAATACATTAGCTGTAGTTGGCATTTTTAGTGTAGATTCTTCGCCTCTTACTAGATCTTTAGCTTTCAACGTTGCAAAGTCTTTAATTAGAATAACCTTAGATCCAGCAATTTCGGCAGGAGGGTTTTCTCTAAATTTCTTCATTATAGCTTCTATCTCTTGAGCTCCAGTACGTCCTTCTCTTACCAAAGAAATTCCTTTTTCTTTCGAGAAGCCATATTCTACATATAGTTCTTGTAGCAATTGGAAGATACTCTTGCCTTGATCTTTTGCCCACGCAGCCATTTCGGCAGTAAGTAGTGTTGCTGATACAGAGTCTTTGTCTCTTACAAAGTCTTGAGCCATAAATCCAAAGCTTTCTTCTCCACCTCCAATATATTTACGCTTTCCTTCTAGTTCACGAATCACACCTGCAATCCATTTGAAACCAGTATAGCACTCAAACATCTCAACTCCATTTTTCTCTACTAGAGTTTGAGCTAGCTCTGTGGTAACAATAGTGCGTACCATATATTCGTTACCAGTAAGTTGACCAAGTTCTTTTTTGCGTTTCAAGATATAGTTGAGCAAAACAAGCATAGTTTGGTTTCCGTTCAATAGAATAAACTTACCATGATTATCTTTTACTGCTATACCGAATCTATCAGCATCGGGGTCTGTACCCACAGCTATTTCTGCATTTGTTGCAATAGCTTTATCAACAGCCATTTTCATTGCTGCTGGCTCTTCAGGATTTGGCGATACTACTGTTGGAAACTCTCCACTAGTTACATCTTGTTCTGGTACATTAATGATGTTTGTAAATCCTGCAGCTTTTAATGTGTCAGGGATCAATTTAATACCTGTACCATGTATAGGAGTATAAACAATACCAATATCGCTTTGTCTTTTTACAGCGTCCTTAGATAGCATAAGACCTACCACATCATTGATGTATTGCTTATCCATATCCTTACCTAGGATTTCGATCAGAGAATCATCTCCCTTAAATTTGATGTCATCAACACTTACTCTATTTACTTCAGCAATAATGTTTCTGTCATGTGGAGCTAATACTTGTGCACCATCATTCCAGTATGCTTTATATCCATTGTATATTTTAGGATTGTGTGATGCTGTAATTATTACACCACTTTGGCATCCCAATTTTCTGATAGCATACGAAATTTCGGGAGTAGGACGTAGGTCTTCAAATAGATATGCCTTTATCCCATTTGCCGAGAATATCTGTGCTACTGTTTCTGCAAATTTTCTACTATTATTTCTACAATCATGACCAATCACAACTTTGATTTGGTCTAGTGATGCAAATTCTTGTAATAAATAGTTTGACAAACCTTGTGTAGCTGCTCCGAATGTGTATTCATTTACACGATTGGTGCCAACTCCCATGATGCCTCTCATACCTCCAGTCCCAAATTCAAGATCTTTATAGAAAGCTTCTATCAAGTCTGTCTTGTCTTCTTTGTCCAAAAGTGCTTGCACTTCTTTTCTGGTTTCGGCATCGTATTTGTCAGAGAGCCACACTTGTGCTTTCTCTGTCACCTGTAAGATTAATTCTTTGTTCTCCATAACAATTCTTTATGTTGATTTTATTTTTATGTTCGGTTTGCTCTAAAACAAAAATACTAAAGAAATAAGCAAAAGCCTATATTTAGATTTTATATCTTTTTAAAATCTAGTCTAATATGTATTTTATTTTATCAAATAGATATGGGAATATTTCTTCTTCCACGCCATTAGTTATGAGTGTGTTTTTATCCTCTAAGACCAATGCCATAAAATGATCCATATTATCAGCCAATAGAGCAGCATCTCTATAATATTCGAGCGCTTTTTCTCCCCTTTTCATTGCTAACTCTAGATGACCTATGTTCAAATAGTCATGTAGTGTTGGCTTGTTTGATAATATCTTGTCATAATATTGATGTGATATGTCGTACTTCTTGAGCAAGAAGGCTGTCCAAGCAATGGGGCGATGTGCTCTATTACTCTTAGAATCCAACATTTCTACCTTGAAATAGCAGTTTAGAGCACTTTCGTAATCTCCTAACTCTAGATGACAGTGTCCTATATTGAGCTCCAAGCTAAGATTATCAGGTGTAATTTGCTTTGCCTTGTTGAAATAAGCCAGAGCCTCTTTAGGTTGATTAAGAGTTCTATATAATTGAGCAATTCGACGCAATGTCCACGATTTTCCAGAGGCTATCAAATCGGAACGAAGATAAGCATCAAGCGCTTCTTGATTATTATTGAGCATCTGATGACAATAGCCGATTTTCTGCCAAATAGAATCCGAGTCATTTCCATTTTTTATAATCAGTTGGAAAATAGAGAGAGCAACTTCAAAATTATTTTTATCGAAACAATAATTTGCAATCTGTAGCATACTATTGCTATCTGAAATTAATGGAGATAGTGCCTTCTTCTCATAAAAATTGAGACTAAGTTTGAAGATATCAAAGAAATTCTCCCTTCTAGGATTCAGCTTGTAGAATCTATAAAGATCTTGAATATATTGATTGGAAATAACTTCTTCATTAATCGTTGGATTCAACGCTTTTGCATCTTGTTGCATTTTTTTCACCTCCTCCGATTCAGCTCCCATCTTGGTCATCATCATCTCTCTTTGACTAGTAGGTATTTGCAACAGGCTTAGACTAAACGAATACTTGTCAGAGTTGCACATATGTCCAGAATCTACAATTGCCACATTCAGCAAGTTGTCCTTATCTACATGAGGAAATAGCTCGGAAATTTCGGAATAAGTGCGATCAAATGGCAAAAACCAATTACTCATTTCTGAAAAGAAAGGAAAAGACTTCAAGCTTGAGAATGTAGAATGGAAAACATCTGCACCTTCCATTTGTAACTCTGAATACTCTTGTAATTTTTTGCTCAGTCCAGATTCCTCTAGCTCTTTTTGCCACTCTGGATTTTTATCCATAAAGTCAGTTTCACCCATCAAATCGTCCATACTGACTTTCTTTCCTGCTCGATTGCTGAATTTCATCATCTGAGGAATGATTTCTTCCGATAGTTTTTTGCTGATTCTCTCGGTATCTCTGGATCTTATGAGTTGAATAATAACTCTAAGGATAGCTTTTTTGAAATCTTCATTCTCGGACAAGGTATCTAAGCGATTTTGCAGCTCAGGATATAATAACCATCGGTTATCGTACATCTGCAAAACAACAACGAGTCCAACAATTGCTCTAGCTCTCACTAATTCTATTTCAGATGTAGCTGCTTCTAGTAGAATTTGTACCTTGAAAGTGTCGAATCTATGGAAGATATTGAGAGTGAGTGCTGATATGAAAATACATTTTTCTCGAGTAGAGATATCATAACTATTGATGAATTCGAGATATTCTTCATAGTTCGACTTTTTAGCTCT